>CAYMTB010000133.1:0-10082 GCA_964393225.1 uncultured Syntrophorhabdaceae bacterium | reverse complement strand
GAATTACACTTTACACGCTATCAAAAGACGTAAGCTCATGTGCTTACGTCTTTTGATAGCGTGTAAAGTGTAATTCTTATCGTTTTCACAGGCACAACACCGGGGGTCAGTCAGAACCTGCTTTTTCAGCGATTGGCGGCATCTGCTTGTTATGCAACTGCCTTTATATCTGATGGTAGTTTCCGTAGGCTTAACTCTTTAAGCTGAGCCTTGGTGCTAGCGTTGTCGATGTCGATACCTACCAGAATGCCTTCGACATCATAGTCAAGAACAACACCTTCGGAAACTTCGCGACTTTCGACGCTTGGTTTTTCAGAAAGATCAATGTAGAGAGAATCAGTCTCGGAATAGTAGCTTAATTTCATGGTTTGAACCCCCTGCCAGGAAATGCGTTGTGAATGGTTTTTTTTGTCGCTGAGAGTGATGACTCGCAACACCCTGTCCTCAAGTTCCGGGACTATACCCCAGAATCTGATGCGGTTATGTTCCTGAGGCTCAACTTTCAGCGGGTTCTCGATAACACGGATGCACCATTCCTTTTTCAGGTATGACCGTTTTCTCAGAACTTCTTTTTCAAAATATTCGGTAAACTTGTAGTCAGTCATAACCGTATTCGTGTATTATATGCTATTTTGGGCATTAATTGAATATATTTTGTGCATAACCCTATCCCGTCATGCACGCGGCTTGTCCGCACCATATGTATAGGCTTGTTCGCTTCAACATCCCCCCTCAACAGCAATAAGCGACCCTGTTGCTGCGCCTGCGCGAAGTGCCTTAATCTGCTGGTATTCCTCAGAGTTGTACCAGTCCCTGGCTTTTTGCAGTGAAGGGAACTCGATCAAAACAATCCTTTTGGTGTTCGCTTCCCCTTCGAGGATTACTGTTTCGCCGCCACGTGCCACATAACGCCCCCCAAACTTTTCAATAGTATGTGGAGTTTGTTCCAGATACCTTTTGAACTTCTCCCAATCAGTCACTTCAGTCTGTACAATGACATACGCAGCCATGCAAACGCCTCCTTTTCTCTGTTATTGAAGCTAAAATAAAACTAACCCATAGACACCTCCTCAAGTGTCTATGAATCCAACAAAAAGTGTTACCTATGCCCCCGTTCGGTCTTAGTCTTCCGGTTCTATTACCCGCGCAGCCTCACTTCCACATTCCTTACAGACACCCCGCAACACAAGAGAGTGCCCTACCATTTTCCCCTCATGCAATTGTAATGGTCCGCCGGTCCGACACTGCGAACACCATACTTTTTCGATAATCTTTTTTCTCACCCACTCGGGAACTTGTTCCCATCGTTTCCTTGCAGCAGGTGTGAATTTCGGTAACGGTATCGTTTTCATTTCCTTGGTGAAATGCTGTTCGAAGAGCCCTTTAGCCTTGAAAAAACCTTCTTCGGTCATTCCGAACGATTTCGCCTTACCTACAGGGTTTGATATGTATCCTTTCTCATGAAGCCTGTTCAGAGTTTCCCAATCGAACCCCTTCCAGGCTTGTGCTCCCAGTCCTTCATGCCTCTCATGAGTTACCAGGTAGAGAAGTGCCAGGGTGTATTCATCGATTTTGTCTTCATCATAGTTCATTTGTCCTCCTTGCGTCGAGCATCGGCATTGGCAATAGGCCTCCCCTAGAGCCGATTCGCTGCGTATAATTGTTCAGTAGTCGTACTTTTATGGAATATGTCATTAAGCATAATTTTTGCCTTCTTTACCTCAAACCAAAAACACCCTGATACGAGCAACCATCCAAAAATGAGCATTGCAAAAGGAATGAAGAATACGGGCAAGGGGACGCTTAGACTTTTGATGAATCCACCAATGCATGCGATAATTCCAAAACAGACTCCTCCAAACCACACACACATGAAAGCAGCAACAAATGGATGAAGGCCCATTCGGATCGCGATCTTTACACCTGTTTGAGTTTGCTCAAACGTGCCCCGGATAATCGGCAGGAACGAATTCCGGTAGTTAATGATGCGCAGTATTTTGAATCCCTCGTACGTCACTTCTCCCTCAAAAGGTTTGTGGGAACGCCCGAACCTGAACCACTTCCTTGGCTCCACGTTTGAACTCAGCAAAGCAAAAGCCCCTTCAAGGGTCTGCATTGTTTCGATTTCGTAAGTGTCAAATGGCAACAATTTCATATTATTCCATCAACGAACATTCAATCTACCAACTTGCTTTTAGTTGAGTATTATACACTGACAAAAGAAATACAAGAAGCAAATTTCGTGATATTTCAAGGCGGTTTTCCACGCGCTGATTTGCTGATATGGTTTTTCTTGATATAGCTTAGCAACAAGGAATATACTTTCTTGCAGGGTAATTGGCAGAGACGGTGTCTAAAACCATCATGCCTGATTTGTTACAATTTCTATAAAAGGAGGAAGTGATGGCGCAGCGATGTGTAATAGGTATACTGGTTACAAACCGTGTGGAAAATGCCGCACAGATTCAGAAGGTGCTCACGGAATGCGGGTGCTACATCAAGACAAGGATCGGACTCCACGAGGTGACAGAAAATATATGTTCCCCTGCAGGTTTGATCCTTCTTGAAATATTCGGAGATGATAAGGCCTACGATGAGGTGGAAGGGAAATTGAAACAGGTAAAAGGGCTTCAGGTCCAGAAGATGGTCTTCGAAGGCTGATTCCGAAAATATTAAAGGCTAAGGCTGAGGTTAAGGTTAAGCATAGTGCTTATAAAACCTTTAGGGTTTTGAACTTACTTTATCCTCGACCTCAGCCTTAGCCTTTCTTTCCTTTCTTACGGTTCTACCGGTGCTTTGGGGTCTTTCATCCACTCTTCTGTGGAGCCGTCATAATCCTTTACATTCTTGTAACCGAGAAGTTCCGTCATAATGAATGCCCACGTAGTACAGACCTTCCCTGTATCGCAGTATACTATGATTTCCTTGGAGGTGTCTTTGCCGACAGCATTGGCAGCGAGACCGGCAAGCTCCTCCTTGCTTTTAAACGTGCCGTCTTTCGTAAATGCCTGTGAAGTAGGGAGATTGACCGCTCCTTTTATCCTTCCCGGCTTTGCGACGAAATCCAGTTTCTTATTACCCTGGAAAAAATCGGGTTCTCTCACGTCTACAAGAATGACTTTGCCGATGCTGTTCATGACATAATCTTTTTTGACGAAGAGACCTTCGTTAACCTTGCCCTGATAGCTTTTTGATTTCGGTTTTACTGAATCGGTGGAAACAGCCTTTTTGTCAGCCAGCCATTTGTTGTATCCGCCATCGAGTATTGCAGTGTTTTCAATACCGGCATATTTCAAAGTCCAGGCAACCCTTGAAATATCTGTGCGGTTAGGGACGTTATCTGCATTACCGACAACAACAACGATAGAATCTGCCCCGATTCCGGCAGAGCTTATCACGTCAAGGAGGTCATCCGCGGGGGGAAGTTCGTTCCTTAAGCCCCCTTTCATAATAGCCCATGAGCCGTAGATGATGTTAATTGCATTGGGGATGTGCCCTGCTTTGTAGTCCTCCACCTTCCTTATATCGACGGTTATCACCCTGGGGTTGGTCAGATTCTTTTCAAGCCAGTCCGTGGAGACGATGGGATTTACATCCCTCGCTGATAAAGCAAAGGGAACGGTTAAGGCGAAGACAATAAGGATAAAACTGCATAAAGCTGCTTTTTTGATCATTTTTTCCTCCTATTTTTTTATAGGCTTTGGCGCATAAAGAAGACCTTCATTTGCCTTTGAGCCATTCTTGATGAGTGTTTCCTTTGTAAGAAAGTCCTTCTTTTCCTCGTGACAGGCCTCGCAGGAGCGTGTCCGCTCAGTCCTCTTTTTGATATTATGCGTTGCCGTATCCCAGTAGTTCGGCAATGCATCGAACTTCTCCATCTTTATCCCGGCCCCTTTGAAGGTATCCCTGACAGTGGGTATTAAGCGCAATGTGGTAATGGTCTTTTTGTCTCTCGGGTTTATGCCGAGAAAGAATTCCGGCTTTGATGTCGCCCCTTTACCCATATGACAGTCATAGCAATTCCTGTATGTGCCCCCTGAATGGCATGCATAACAGCTCAACCTGCCTTTGTGGGTTGTGTGTGACGTTTTTGCCTTGTCAGTCTTTTCCTCGCCTGCTTTATGGCAATTCGTGCAGGCGGGCCTTTCTTTTATCTCGTGTCTTGCTTTATAAGGAACGCCTGTACCGTGGAATTCGGTGCTTTTATGGCAGTCAAGGCAAGTCATGCCCTTCTGATAATGGATATCGGCAGAGCCGCCATAATCGCCGGTGAATTCGGGGTATACCCTCCCGCCGTGGCATAAGGCGCATGTTTTTCCGTCATCTTTTTTTACGAATTTATGCCCCTTGAGGAGCCCTGAACTGACCCCGCCGATTGCCGGTGACTGGACATGACAGTCGCCGCAGGAGGCATGACAGCTCCTACAGGATTTCTCGAAGACCTTCTCATCAAAGGTTTTGACCTCCTTTGAAGAAAACCTGCCCGATACCCCGTGTTTTTGGCCATGAGTGGTATAGTGAAGCGAATCTTTGTATGTTTTCGCAATGCCTTCATGGCATTTTCCACAGGTTTTAAGGTCATCGGAAGGCTTTTTCACGACACCCTTGTGGGCCTTTTCCTTCACCTGAGCCTTCTCGTCACCGAAGTGACATGAACCGCATCCCTCTAAAAAGTGGGGATCATCACCGATCAGTTTTTTATCAACAAAAAAGGTCTTGTACATTAACTCCGCCGGGACCGACGGAGGGGGACCGGCTCACCCCTCTCCTTCAGCGTTATCGATTTTTACCGGCTTATGAAGTGTTTTCAGTGTCTGTTCATTTGTATGGCATTTTATGCAGCCGCTATCATCGGCATAACCTGCATGAAGAAAAAAGGCAAAGCAGAAAAACATTACCATGGAGTATATAAATAGTTTGTTATACAACCATCAACCTCCTTCTAAGCATATTTCACATGGTAAAATACTTATTAAAATTTGTCAATAATACTTCTATTCTGAGTTGCATGCAGGTCAATAATCCCGGATATGTTTCAAAAAACCTATATTTTGCCGCCCGCTTACGCTCGACAAAGGCGGACAAGAGCAGACAAATAAAACTATTTTGCCAGCCGGCGACATTGCCGCCTGTCAAATATTCAGCCCTAACGGGCGAATATACTAAATTATTAAAATACCGTCCGTTTTTTGTCTGCGTCCGTCTGCGGCAAAAAAGTATTTCATATTTTTTGACATTATCAGCGGGCAGATTTATTTCAGCCAGGGGATGCGGTTATTTCTCCGCTTTGTCTAAATCCTCGCCGATGTCCCGTGTCAGGTCAGCGGTGAGATAGTCCAGCGTGACAGGCAAACCTACTTCGAGCTTCGGTATATGCTGGATGCCTATACGCGCCTTTTTCATTGAGCAGTCGATTAAATGGCCGCCGCGCAGGCGGTCCTCAGTGAGGAAATGCAGGTGATAACCCGGCGCATTGAGCGATTCCATAAAGCGGGGGGTGTAGAATCCGGCAAGACAGCCTTTAACATCGTAGAAATCAAAAACGGGCTGGTTCTTTGTGGCTTCAACAAGCAGCTTGTAGTTTTCCGACCGTGGAACCACCCTGGTTCTGACATGGCTGAATGTACCATCAATACGGATTGCGTAGAGCATATTTTCCGAGGGAATAAGCGTGTTAAGGAGGTCGTAAAATCCTTTCGAGCTGTGGTTTTCCTCAATATCATCAAAGGTGTAGGGGTTAAAGAAGGTGACACAGGCAAAGGGCGATCCTTCATCATCCTTCACACTGTAAACATTACCATCAGACTTTATCTGGTAGACAATTCCATCAAGGATGACCATCTCTCCATCAAGGTAATTGAATGTTCCCAGGCCGAAGTCGCCATACTCCTTTATAAGGGCTATGGTGGTATTTTCTACATAAAAACCCTCAACAAGCGCATTGATAGGTGCGGAGAGAAACACGGCATTAGCCCTCTGTTCATCGGAAAGAAATCTCCTGAGCGCCTGTTCTGCCAGGTCAGACGCTGACAATCCCTTGCGTTCCGCTATAGTTGTGAGCTGCTTCAGCAGATCGTCCGGTAAAAAAACCTCAAGTTTTGAAAGGACGGGCATGCGCTATGAATAACACAGGAAAAGCAATTTCTCAATAAGAACGTATCTAAGGCAATGGAGGCTGAAGGATTAAAAGGGTTCGGATGCTTGGAAGGTTGGATGTTTGGATGATTAGCTAAACCTCTAAACTTCTAACCTTCCAATCATCAATGCTGGTTATAAAGAAAGATTTATTCTTCTTCGAGTATCCTTAAGATCTTATCAAGCTTAAAATTTATCTGCTCCAGTTCCCTCTTGGATTGATCGGGCCCGGCTGATTCGGAATATTCACTTTTCTTGAAATTGTCGAGCCGCCTTGATACGGGATATTCGCGTCTCCCAAACTGCCTTGGCCTCGGCGATTCGGAATCTCCCATTGTCCTGAAACAATCCTGGCAGTAGATGGGTTTACTTCCGGTAGGCTTAAACGGAACTTCGCAGTTGGTCCCGCATTTATCACAGACAGCCCTGTGTGACTGCTTGCCAAAGGCGGGCCTTCCGGCATCACGTCCTTCGCTCCTGCTAAAACTTCCCCGGGAAGGCCTTTTTGAATCCCCTCCCTCGGACCTGCTGGAATTCTTTTTGCCAAATTTACCCTTACTGCTAAAACTTTTCATTTTTCACTTCCATTGATTGTGAATTTAAAAAGGTCAGAACCTTATAAATATGTCTGCCTCTTCTAGATAAGTGTACACCCTGCAACCATCAATTACAAGGAGAAAAGAAAAGGCCGCGGAGACTGTTTATTGTATTGGAAACGTTTCTGTTTTTTTGAGGATTACCAGAAAAAGTCTTCTTGGAAGACTGCCTTCTTCGAACTCCTCAATGCTTGTGATCGTATAGCCTGCAGCAAGATGCTCCACCTTGTCTCTGCTGAAGAAGTGTACAATAAAACCCCCGACTTCCCTCATGTCATGGCCCCTGTGGATACCTGTCTGATAATGAACATCGCTGGTATTTCTGACAGAATATATATTCAGCCCTTCAGGTTTCAATACGCGGCGGATTTCCTGCGAGATGAATTCAAGCTCAGCTTTTGTGAGGGCCATACAGTAGAACATATGGGAAAAACAACCGTCAAAGAATGCATCCTCAAAGGGAAGGTTTTGTCGGATGTCATGCTGTAATGTCACGACGGATTGTGAGACTCCAAACTTTTGCGACTTTTCCCTGATTGCTTTAAGCCCTTCAATGCTGTAATCCAGTACATTTACCCGGAAACCCTCACCCGCAAGAAAGAGGGTATCGCGCCCCTGACCACCCCCGAGTTCCAGAATATTAATACCGCCTTTCTCCTTGAATGCCTCTGACGCCCTGCGGGCAGCGTAACTTGGCTCGAGACCAAACATATCAGTCTTTTCTGAAAACGTTTTTTCCCAATGGGCCTGCTGAGCATTCAAGATTTTATCAGCCTTAAACGGGCCGTGTAAATGCGGTTTTTTCATGGTAACCTGAAAAGAAATAGTGAAACGGCTATTGTTCCAAGTATCAGCCAGATTGCATCTTTTTTAAGAAAAAACAGATACGACAAGGCAGCAAGAAATATAGCCCATGTCCTCCAGTCAACAAGGGAATTGAATCCAAATTGCAGGGTCACCGCGATCAGCAGGCCGAAAAAACCGGACAGGAATCCTTTGATTACTACGCGGACGGCCTTGAGCGAACGTACCCTGCTGTGGATTCTGCTCAAAACAACGATAGCGGCTACAGATGGCGTAAAAATTGCCAGTGCTGCCATAAAGGCCCCGATGATACCCGCAACATGGTAACCGATAAAGGCGGCGGTGATAAACACCGGCCCCGGGGTAATCTGACCCAGTGCAATGCCGTCACGGAACTGTATCTCGCTTACCCAGTGCAATTGATCAACAACAACGCCCTTGATAAGCGGGATGGCGGTGAATCCTCCACCGAACCCCAGCGCACCTATTTTAAGAAAAGTATTAGCAATTTCAACAGCCTTTGGGGACAATAAACATATTAATCCTGCGATAAGAAAAAGGATGATGACCGGGATGTACCGTTTCATATGGTGTTGCGGGCCAACAGATGCTGCGGCAGCCTGAGACGGCATGACCGTGTTGCCATTTTGCGAAGGATTATCTTCAAACTCGCCTGTGAAATAGAAAAAGAGAAATCCGAGGAGTCCGGAAAACAGGATCAGCCATAGGACATTGAAGTGAAGAACGTAGATACCGGTAAAGGTGAATATTGATATGAGAAAGCCCTTGTAATCCTTGAATTTTATCTTTCCGAAGACTGATTTGCCGATAAGGAGAGATGCATTTGCGAGCAAGGCGACCACCAAAGCCCCCAGACCTGTAAACAGAGATTTGACAAAAGGCAGATTTCCAAAACGAAAATAAGCCCAGGACAGCGCGGTGATAAAGATTAACGAGGGCAGCGCGAAGGCGGCGGGCACAAGAATGGCGCCCCATAGTTCCTTCACCTGGTAGCCGATGCGCCCCATCAGGGTAACGCCGATGGCGCCGGGGAGAACCTGCGAAAGCGCCAGTGCATCCATGAAATCCTTTTCCTCTATTATGTGTTTTTCGTGCACCAGTCTTTGTTTCGCCAATGCGAGAATTGCCGGACCGCCATAGCCGACAGCACCGATATACAGGGCTTCTTTGAGGAGACACCAGAGCGGTCTTTCTGCATGGCTGCACTCAGTTTTCACCGCGGCCTCAGGATTGATTTGAATCGGTCTTCAATGGTTATCACTTCTGGCACTTCCTGATTGTTGCATATATTTCCTTTCGGTCAGTTTTCATTAATCGCTGTTTTGTTTGTCGCTGGATTTGGGATAGCAATTAAGAAATAGTTAATAACACATAATGCGGCAATACCCGTGATAATGAATATCACCGCTGCCCCGAATCGATACCAGATCAGCCCTGCCAGCGAACTTGCCAGCATTGTGCAGATACTCTGAAAACTCGAATATGTTCCTATTGCAGTTGCTGTATCTTTCCTGTTGGTAATGTTACTGATCCAGGCTTTGGAAATTCCTTCTGTTGCGGCTCCATACATACCGTAGAGAAAAAACAGTCCAAAATAAACATAGATATCAGCGTTAATCGACATACCGAAGTACACCGCTGCGAATAAAACGAGCCCTATAATAAAAACCTTTTTTAAACCAACCTTGTCCGCAACAATGCCCATTGGTAAGGCACATAAAGCGTATACAAGGTTGTAAAAAATATAGACGCCAATTACCATTGTGTCGCTTAGCCCTGACTCCTTGGCCTTTAGTAAGAGAAACACGTCCGAACTGTTGAACAAGGTAAAAACCAACAGGCCGATAACAACTTTGCGATAAATTAAAGGGCTTCCCTTCCAATAGGAAAGAAAGGAAAAGAATGGTATTGCTTTTTTTTCTGTTATAACCGCCTGTTTTTTATCTTTAAGATATAATGATGCACATACAGCCGCAAGTCCGGGAATAAATGCAATAAAGAACAATGTTCTGTAATCCCGGGGATAAAGATACAGGTAGAGCAGCGCAAGCGCAGGTCCTAACACTGCACCGAAAGTATCCATGGCACGGTGAAGACCGAAAACTTTCCCCTTGGTTTGGGGCGTTGCTTCATCAGAAAGGATTGCATCCCTTGCACCTGTTCGTATTCCTTTCCCGAATCGGTCAGTGGTTCTTGCAAAAAATATCCAGAGAGGATAGATGAAAAACCCCATCATCGGTTTAGAAATGGCGCTTAACGCATAACCAATCTGCACGAAGGGCACCCGTCTGCGTGAGTGGTCAGAGAGTTTCCCGAAATATCCTTTACTCAGTCCTGCAGCTGCTTCTGCGATACCTTCAAGTATGCCTATGAGGACAATTGAAAAACCTATGCTTTTCAAATAGATCGGCATTACGGGATAAAGCATTTCGCTTGCCGTATCGGTGAACAGACTTACAAGTGATAGGGCCCACACAGTTCGTGTAATATATTTCAAAGTCATAGTCCGTTTTTTTTTGGTAGTGT
>CAYMTB010000132.1:0-10083 GCA_964393225.1 uncultured Syntrophorhabdaceae bacterium | reverse complement strand
TCCCGGAGCAAACCGTCGAGAGGCAAGGAAGCTTGGTCTTTTGCTGTTAAGCAAAAGTTCCGAAGCCGAACGCGAGCGATTGAAGCCGCCGGAGCGGAATGAGCGTGTTTGAGAGGGATGGTCCGACACCTATCCGACACCCAATATGATTTTAATGATAAATCCGGATTTGAGGATTTTTTGGAGGGGGCGACCGGGTACCCGCTTGCGGGTGTCCCTTCAATAGTATCGATTGCAGTTCTGCACAGGCCACAAATACAAAAACTGAAAAATATATCCAGAAAAGAAAGGCGATAAATACCCCGTATGCCCCGAAGAATGCGGTAAACTTTCCTATGTGAAGTATATAATATTTAAAAAGGTATTTACCAAGATGCCATAACAGTGTGGCAATACCACTCGATATAACGAGAACTTTTTTGGTTTTTCTCACCGGTGTAAGAAAATAATAAAGCAGGTAAAACATGGTGAAAGTAATAACAAAATCCATAAATGAAAACATAAAAAGCACCGGGGCTTTGGAAAGAAAAACAGGGAGCATCTTTGTGACCTGCGTTTTTAAAACTACTCCGAAAATAAAGCTGAAGAACAGTATCGCCTGAACTATAGAGAAGATAAAGGCAAAGAAAAGCTCTTTCTCCTTTGCCCTCAGGAACCGTTCAGGGTGTTTACCGAATATTAATCGGAAAGATGGTCGTATAATCGAAAACAACTTTGTCGTGAAAAAGAAAAGGAACAAAAGTCCCAGGGGACCGGAAAGCTTTTTCGATAATGAAATGACATTCAGTTCTTTTATCAAGCGCTTGACAATAATCGTATTATAGGGCTCAGGAAGAATATTTCCGAGGAATTTTGCTAAATGCACCCCGGGAGCGCTTATATCGATGACATAACCAAGGATATAAATAGAGAGGAGCGTAAAGGGGATAAACGTAAGAAGGACATAAAACGATATGGATGAAACAATGATGTTTGCATTATCAGTCTGGTACTTCTTGAAAAGTTTTTTTATAATGTCCCAGACAAAGGACAGGTTGTTTTTTGCAATGCCTTTTACGTATATGTACGTCATTTGTGTACTCATTTTAACATTCCTTGCATCGAATCTACAATATTGACTTCTGCAGAAAGACCTTCGTATGTACCAATTGTATCAATCTTTATTATAACGGTGGGCAATGTGGAGACCCACAAGCCGGGCTACCAGTATTGCGAGATACATCTGCCCGGTAACGGCTTGCAGTATTGCGGCCGTTTTTGCCGTATAAGTTTTGGGGATAACGTCGCCATACCCCAATGTGGTCATGGTGGTAAAACTGAAATAGAAAAAATCCGGGGAGTCTATTCTGTTGACGTGCAGAATGAATGACGCAGGGTTAATTACCCAGATTGCAGTATAGAAAATTTGCCACCAGATACCAATGAGAAGATAAATCGAGATACTCCCCTTTATGGTATCTCCTGTAACCCTTTTTTCTGAAAATATTTGTTTCAGCATAAATATAATCGCTATTGCTATATAGAGCATGTACATGAAGAGGGCCAGCAGCCCCACGTATTTGTTTCCGACAATGAACGTGGCAAGATAATGGAAAAACATGCCAAAACATGCAAAAGATACACTTATGGCAAACAACTTCCTGCCTGCGCCTAAAATTCTCAGCATTATCACGATAATAGCCATGAACAGAAAAGATTCGGCAAAAAAGGCAAGCAATCGATACTCGTCCACAACGGGAGACAATACGATCAGCAGGATGAGAGAGAAGAGGAGAAGCGAATATTTGTTCTCTATTATCTTTTCGATATCGAGTGTTTTTATAGGGGGACCCTCCTGCCTTCTATCCTTTTCAATAAAAAGTGTATACATTCTGCTTCAGAAATAAAAGATATATTTTCGAAAAGCAGGTATTAGAGGGTGGTGCCCTGCGAATTGCATCTATCAGCCAACTATGTTGTCATTAATAAGCTATTATTGGCACCATCATTCCATCATTAAAACCGTTATAATCCATACATATTTGATATTATTGTCATTTTAAGCTCAACAACCATTGGCACAATTATTGCCTATATAGTGGTATGGAGGTGGTTGTAATGACACATAAAGCATATGCATGCAGCGCACAAAACCTTAACGGCGAGATGAACAGCTATTATGCCGACGATATGAACACCTATTCCCTGTATATAAAGGATATCAGGAAATCCCGGCGTCTTTCACGTGAAGAAGAGACTGAACTGCTGAAGAAAGCGGGTGGAGGAGATATTGAGGCGAAAAAAAGGGTTATCGAATCAAACCTGAAGCTCGTTATCAGCATTGCAAAAAAGTTTTCCAACAGGAATAACCAGTTATCTGATCTGATCGGCGAAGGTAATGTGGGTCTGCTCATTGCCGCAGACAAGTTTGATCTTGACAGGAAGGCGAGTTTCGCAACCTATGCAGCATATCGTGTACTGCAAAACATTGTAAGGGCAGCATACTTACAGTCTGATATAGTTGTAAAGCCTGTTTATGTATGGGACAGAACGCGTCGGGTAAACAGGATTGCCGACAGTTTTGTCAATCAAAACGGGAGAGAGCCTGCGGTGGAAGAGATTTCATCTATGGCCGGGATATCATTGAAATCTTTGAAAAATCTTATGGATGCGAGAAAAAACCGCTCCATATACAACACGTATATCGATATTGAAAACATGTACGATTGCGAAGATGGCCTGCAGGACGACCCGCTTGATATTCTTGTGTCAAAGGAGGAGAAGACTTGCGCGCATATCAAAGTAAATCAAGCCATGTCAGGGCTTTCCGAGAGGGAAAGGCAGATCGTAGTGATGAGATTCGGTCTCAATGGGGACCTTCCGATGACATTACAGAAGGTGGGGGAAACGCTCGGCATTACGCGGCAGCGTGTTCAGCAGCTCGAAAAACGCATTGTAGGGAAATTGCGTGATGTTCTGAGCAATTAAGAATCGAGGGTGTATTTCTTCAATTTTTTTCTGAGTCCTTCCCTGCTCAGCCCCAAAGCCCGGGCGGCCTCCGACTTATTCCCCCCGGCCTCCTTCAGGGCATTTTTGATCAGCAATTCTTCCGCCTTTTTGATGGACAGGTTTGTTTGTTCTAAAACGGATGCTATAGCCGGTTCCCGTAAATTTTCTGAAAAGTCATCGACGGTAATTATATCGTTGTATGCGAGTGCAACTAAACGTTCTGCCTCATTTTCCAATTCTCTCACATTGCCCGGCCATGAATACTGCTTCAAAAATTCTATAACATCACGGGGCGCCTGTATTCTGTCCTTCCCAAACTTCCTTGAATACTCTTCAAGAAAGAAGTTAAAGAGTACAGGTATATCGTCTTTTCGATCCCGGAGGGGCGGTACATGGATATTTATCACGTTAAGCCTGTAGAAAAGATCTTCCCGGAAATTATTGTTTTCCACTTCCTCTTTTAATTCCTTATTTGTGGCTGCTATGATCCGTATGTCAACCGGTACGGTTTTCCGCCCGCCAACCCATTCAAACTCATGGTCTTCGATAACGCGCAGTATTTTTGCCTGGCTTGTAAGGGGCATATCTCCGATCTCGTCAAGGAACAGGGTGCCGTAGTTCGCCTGTTCTATCTTCCCCATCCGTTTTTCAACACCCGTGGCAACACCTTTTTCTATTCCGAATATTTCGCTCTCAAAGATCGTTTCGGGAATTGCAGAGCAGTTTAAAACAACGAAAGGTTTATTGCTGCGGCTGCTGTTGTAGTGAATGGCCTTTGCGATAAGTTCTTTTCCAGTGCCTGTTTCACCTGTTAGAAGGACATTTATCGGTGTATCAGCGATCTTTCCCACCGTTAAGAGTATATTTCTCATCTGCTGGCTCTTTCCGAGGATATTTGTCGGTAAGAACTTCTGGCGAAGGTTTCGCTTCAGGGTAATGTTTTCATGGGCAAGGCGTTCTTTGGCTGCAGCGAGATCTGACTGCGCCATTTTCAACTCTTCCACTACTTGTTCCAGCCGGTATTCACGGGCATCCACCTTTACCATCATCATGCCGAACGACTCAGCAAGTTCTGTGATGATTTGCGTATATACAGCTGTTTTTGTAAGCTCAAAGAGTTCGCCCGAATTTCCGCACCGCTCCCGTGATATCTTTTCACAAAGATGAATGAGGTGTCGCAGTAGTTTTTCGGTATCTTTATCTACCATAATGTAAAATAACAAACCTTTTCATGGTGCAAGGAATATCTGATCGTTAAAACGTTCTTTCAGGGCAGCGGCTAAAGCGTCTGCGGCCTTCTGGTCTTCGAATTCCACCATAAGCTCTCCCTCCCCTCCCACAACAAGGCGTCCATGCTTCTTTACTGCTTCGGCCACCTCAAGGGGTTCTACCGTCCACCACCCGCGTGTTCTTCTCAAAAGTTCTTCGCCCTTTAAGGGCTGCTGGGTCACAAGATCAATAGAACGAAACCAGGCATTCCACCCTATCTGAGCCGGGGCGTGAAGAACAGGGGCTACAGGATCGTGATAGATACGACAGCGGCCAAAAAGGCGCAGCCGGATCATTTCGTAACCTCCTTAATGAGTTTTGCAATCTTATCGCTGGCAGGAAGTAATTCTCCGGGGACCTTTATCCTTTGAGAGTCAAGGATATGGGCAAGACAGCGGACATAAATATCCGTCATTTCCTGTTCGTCGATAGATACCCCCCGCCTGCCGTAAACCATCCACACCTTCTCAAAAAGATTAAGAGCCATTTCACGCACATGGCGTAACCTGCTGTCGAATGGCGAAATATTCATGTCTTTCAGAAATTTATTCTGTGTCTCCTCCATTCCTGCAAAGGCACGCCTCAAAAACCTCACTTGAGGGTCATGGCTGAATTGATCCCTGTCCAATAAAACCGCCTTTCAACATCTTTTCTCGTTCAGATTAATGCTAACAAGCCTGTTTGTCTGTGTCAATGCCATTTTTTTGTTATCACTATTTCCTTTACAAAAAAAGGGACATTGGATATAAATTTTACCATACAAAGATCAAATATGGAAACAACTGATGAAAAAGAAAAGGAAGTGCTGACGCAGTCGAAGACTATTGCAATAGTCGGGCTTTCCCCGAAAGAAGGCAAACCGAGTAACACGGTGGCCCGGTATTTAATTGCCGCAGGGTATACGGTTATTCCGGTAAATACTCAATATGACCAAATACTTGAAAATAAATGTTACAAAACCCTTACGGATATTCCCGGGCATGTTGATATCGTCGATATTTTCATGAGATCAGAAAAAGTGCTTCCAATAGCAGAAGAAGCTGTCAGGATAAAACCGGGATGTATCTGGCTGCAGCTGGGTATTATAAACGAAGATGCAAAAAGGCTTGCTGAAAGCCACGGCATCTCTTTCTTTATGAATGTCTGCATTAAACAGGAACACTCCCGTTTGATAGCTGGCAGGGATAGCTAATAGCGTAGAGCGTATAGCCCCGCTACGCGAGGACAGGCGTAGAGTATTAGAACTAAACGCTTTACGCTGAACGCTATCCGCTGTGACATACAAAATACTGGATACGGATTGAGGCGAATTGGTATTATCCAATTTTACGCATCACATCGATATGCGATAGACTTCGTATGCCTTTTTTTCGAGTTCACCCCTCATATCAGGGTGAGCGATATTTATAAGCGCCTTCATCCTGTCGCGGACGGTTTTACCTTTGAGAGAGGCAATACCGTAGTCGGTAACCACGTAATCCACATCGTTCCTTGAAGTAGTCACTGCCGCCCCTGCTTTTAATGTAGGGACAATTCTTGAAACACCTCCTCTTGCAGAGCTGGGAAGCGCGATAACCGCCTTCCCGCCCTCTGACATACGTGCTCCGCGTACAAAATCAAGCTGTCCGCCCACACCGCTGAACTGTTTCGGACCTAACGTGTCTGCACACACCTGACCAAGAAGGTCGACCTCAAGGGCCGAATTAATGGCAACCATATTCCTGTTCTGTGCAATAATATATGGATTATTCGTATAATCAACAGCACGCATCTCAATGATGGGGTTATCGTCTACCCAATCATAGAAACCTCTGGAGCCCATGAGGAAATTGACGACTATTTTTCCTTTGTGAAAGTTTTTCTTCCTTCCGTTAATGATGCCCTTATCAACGAGGTGTTTTACCCCGTCCGATATCATCTCCGAATGGACACCAAGGTCTTTGAAGCCGCTGAGGTTTTTCAGCACTGCATCCGGGATTCCGCCAATGCCCAGCTGGAGGCAGGAACCATCTTCTATAAGCTCAGCCACATGCTTCCCGATATTTATTTCCACTTCTGTCAGTTCCACGCCTTTGAGCTCTGCGATAGGTAAATCTACTTCCACGAAATGATCTATTTCCGAAACGTGCACAAAAGACTCTCCGTGCGTTCTCGGCATCGATTTATTTATCTCTGCAATGACAGTCTTCGCGCATTCAACAGCCTTTTTTGTATAGTCAACAGACACGCCCAGGCTGCAATAACCGTTTTTATCCGGAGGCGAAACAGTTACCATTGCTACATCGACAGGCAACACGGTATCGAAGAGGGAGGGGATTTCGCTGAACAGGTAAGGGATATAATCTGCCCTGTTCTCCCATATAGCCTCTCTCGTTGGTGCACCGGAGAATAACGCAATATGCCTGAAGCTTTTAGCGTATTCGGGTCGGCAATATAAGGCTTCACCCATGGGCACCATGTGAACAATCTGCACGTCCTTCAGTTCATTCACCCTTTTCATTAATTCGCCAGGTAACACCCTCGGCTCGCCGCATGCATGCGAAAATACAATCCGGTCACCCGATCTGACCTTTTTTACAGCTTCTTCAGCGGAGCATAAACGTTCTTTATAACTGCTCATTCCTTCCTCCTTTACTGGGGCTCACGCTTGTCCCCGTAGTGGGGTCGCCCTTTCCCCGCAATAACAGTTTATACGGTTTGAAATGTTCATCCAGAACTTCCTGCGAACTCAGGGTAATGGTTTTGCCTTTGGCATTATCAGCCGGGCCTTTCTTAGTCAAACAGGCCCTGGAGCACCCGTTCACCATTATTGATATATCTTCGCGGGGGATATCATCGGTGAAAAGTTTTTCCAGGGCATTTTTTACATCTTTCGGGTGCACATCAGGATTGCAGTTCCCGCAATATTTTATCTTTCTCATTTGCATTCTCAATTCTAATTTCTAAATTCTCAATTGCCTTTCTTTATCCCTGCCAGTTCTCTTGCTATCTGTTCCTTGTAATCAAGATTTGCAAGTCTTCCGATCATTATCTTCTGGGCCTGTGGTGAACCTGCTCCATGCATTGATTCAGTAAGATACCCGACAGCGCCCATACCAAGAGTAAGGTTTTCTATCAAGCGCTGTATCCTGGAACGGTCCTTTGTACTATACGAAGAAGCGCTCCTGAAATACTTATCCAGCAAGGGACCGGCTTCCGGGTGCGCAAAATCTTTCTCAGACGGCAAAGTCACAAGCAAGCCGCCTGCAATATCCTGTGCCAGCCGTGAAATCTCATAGGGGAAACGGGTTACGTTCAGTTTACAGATGTTCGCCAGCATTAAATTTATGAGGTATGTGCCCGATGTGGTGGGTTTTCCTTCTGCCGAACATGCAATGCCGCATGAATAAATAGTTTCGTTGAGATGGATCATCTCAACTAATTTTTCCTTTATGTGAGATGCCTTTTCAAGTCCCTGCATCTTCATGACTGCCTGAGCTGCGCCGATAAGCACATCACCTACACCGCTTTTGCAACCGCCGTAGCTCTGCCTGTGATACCCCGCAAACCGCTCAACAAGGGCACCGGAATACCTGTACTCTCCACACATGAAAACCCTTTCCCAGGGCACAAAGACATCGCTGAAAACAATCAAGGCTTCCTGTCCGCCGAACATGGCGTTCCCAACATCAATGTCGCCTTCTTCCAGCCTTCTTGTATCGCATGACTGTCTGCCGTAAATATAGAGTATCCCCCGGGCATCGGCCGGTACAGCAAAAGAGACGGCGTAATCCTTATCCTGTTCTCTCATGGTTTGTGTGGGCATGACAAGGATCTCATGGGAGTTAACAGCCCCTGTCTGATGTGCCTTTGCCCCTCTTACAACAATGCCATCGGGCCTTCTTTCAACGACATGGACAAACTGGTCAGGGTCTTCCTGGTCTGCTGGTGCAAGCCTTCTATTGCCTTTTGTATCGGTCATGGCCCCGTCAACAACCAGATCGTTCTCCTGAACGTATTTCAGATATTCGCGAAACCGCTTGTTGTATTCGGTCCCCAGTTCCTGATCCATTTCATAGGTAACGGAATCAACTGCATTAAAACCGTCAAAACCGACACACCTCTGAAAGCAGCAGCCTGTTTTCTGACCGAGAAGCCTCTGCATCTTCACCTTTTTAACAAGATCATCCGCGCTCTGATGGAGATGGGTGAAACGATTAATCTTATTTCCCGTCAGGCTTGAAGCAGTAGTCAATAACTCTTCATATTCAGGCTGGTGGCTTAATTCATATGTCATAGCACAGGCGTTTATCGATGGCCTGATAATCGGATGATCAACATAGTTCTCTATTAACTCACCCGCCAGGAAAATACGTTTTTTCTGTTTCCTCAAACTTTCAATATATTCACCGCTTGTCATGAGAGGCATGTCATTCCCTCCTCTTTATTTTTTTATATGTTGCAATAGTTTAATAAGCAATTTATATGCCAATGGATTAAAGCAGTTTTGAGTATTGAGTTATGGGTTATTAGTTGTCCTTCCTATGTTGGGATTAAACTGTTCCGGGCATACGACAGCTCATATCATTCTCGCCTTCGCACAACACTAATTATTGAGAAAATAAGACGATTTAAAATCATTAGACTGAAAGGAAAGTGGTGTGATGCAGATATGCATCAGATAAAAACACCGGTTTTGCTGTTTAACTCAAAACTGTTTTTTTATACAGCTAAGTACTGTTTCTTTATGGCGTCGTCTTTTTTGAATGTTTCAATGTCCGCTTCATACCTGATGTGGCCTTTGTCAATGATAGCAACCCGGTCCGATACGGCCATGGCGAATTTGATATTCTGTTCTGAGAGGAGTATTGTAGTGCCCACCTCTTTAAGTTTTAAAACAAGGTCTTTCAGGATTTTCACCATAACAGGGCTCAACCCTTCGGTGGGTTCATCAAGAAGAAGTACAAGCGGATTCCCCATGAGGGTTCTCGCTATGGTAAGCATCTGCTGCTCACCGCCGGATAATGTTCCGCCCGCCCTGGCCTGATAATCCTTCAGGGCAGGGAAAAACTCATACACCAGATCAAGGTTCCAGATGCCTTTTCTATCTTTACCCATTGAGATACCCAGGGTCAGATTTTCTTTTACCGTGAGAGGCCCGAAAATCTTACGATCTTCGGGAACAAGGCCGAGACCGAGACGGGCAATCTTAAAAGTTTTCATCCCCGTAATGTCCTGCCCTTTAAAGTATACCTTTCCTTTTTTTGGCACAACATCCATAACAAGGGTTTTAAAGGTTGTACTCTTTCCGGCACCATTCCGGCCCATGAGGCAGAGCGTTTCACCTTCACGGACGATAAAGCTTACATCGAACAATATGTGACTTTTCCCATAATAGGAATTGATATTTTCAGCGACTAAAAAATCAGCCATTTCACAACACCTCTTTCCCGAGATAGGCTTCAATTACCGTTTCATGGTTGCGTATGTAATCGGGCGGCCCTTCGGCGATAAGCTGTCCCTGCACCAATACCCTGATCGTTTCAGCGATACCGAAAACCATATCCATATCATGCTCGATGAAAATCGTCGTTAACTTGAAAAATTCATGTAGTTCTTTCAGAAGATGCATCATCTTAATCCGCTCATCAGGAGCCATCCCCGCAGTCGGTTCATCAAGAAGCAATATTTTCGGATTCAACGTTAATGCTATTGCAATATCGAGAATCTTCGTATCTCCATGAGATAATTCTGAAGCCTTCATATCTTTGCAATGGGAAAGTCCGATCTTATCAAGGATAAATTCCGTATGTTCACGGGCATCTTTGAAAGCCATTCTATCGGCAA
>CAYMTB010000131.1:0-10215 GCA_964393225.1 uncultured Syntrophorhabdaceae bacterium | reverse complement strand
AAGATTCAAAACACTGTTCAAAGAAGAGAGTATAGAACAGAAGTTGCAAAAGGACATTGCAGAAAGCTATGAGGAGATGCAGGACGGCCAGCTCAGTCAATGCAGCAAGTGCGGCTCGTTCAAACACCTGGAGGACTTCCGCAATGCCTCCCCGAAAACAGATACAGACAAAACCTGTAACGCCTGCAGAAACGAATTACGCCAGGACATGCATCGCAATGGGGGAAACAGATCGAAAAAAATGGTGCGTGAACGGCCGGAATGTCCAAGCTGCGGCTTACCGATGAAACTCAAGCGCGGCGGTTACGGACTGTTTTACGGCTGTCCCAGATATCCTATGTGTAGATATACACTCCCAGTTTTTTAAGTATGGCCCCAGAAAAGTGCTTCCGGCTGGAATGGGATCGTTTTTCTCCCTAAAAGGAAACAGAATTTTAGGTTAGACCAAAATTATTTACTGTGCTATACAGGGGTGACATACTGTTGTCACCCCTGTATGATATACTTACTCATAAAAGAGGGTTATTATGCCACAATATACCTTTAAAATAAACAATCTGGAAAACCGGACGGTTGATGCCTTTGACTTTGATGATGCCCTGGAACAAGCCGGTATAGCAAAAGATGATCCTTATGAACTTGTGGAAGGGGGCGATTTCGGGGAGAAGTATTTCATGGTGGCGCAAAAAGGACACTTGAGAAATACAAGCTTGGAGCAGACTGTTGGGACCTGTCACTTTTTTGGTTAAAACTTGACATAACGTGTCGTTATGGGTAATAATACACCCTATAACAACACGGAGCGCACAATGAAAACCTCAGATTTTCTGGCCCTTCATACTGTCTTCTCGCTCGACGAGGCGGCTCGGAGCCTCGCGCCAACCGGCAGCAAGGCCGGAACTGTGGGACGGCTGAAGCACCACCTCTCTGCCGGGCGGCTCAAGCTTGTTACCCGCGAAATATACGCAG
This sequence comes from uncultured Syntrophorhabdaceae bacterium, assembly GCA_964393225.1. Classification (GTDB taxonomy): domain Bacteria; phylum Desulfobacterota; class Syntrophorhabdia; order Syntrophorhabdales; family Syntrophorhabdaceae; genus MWEV01. Next base: position 9,246 of record CAYMTB010000131.1, on the reverse strand, counting down.
TTGTGCCTCCAGGAATAGAAGCACGGCAATTTCAACCTGACCCCTTTCTGGTTGGGGCTGCCATACGGCCCGGGGGAGTTTTTTCTCACCACAGCGCCCTTGAGTTACTGGGTGCAGCCCACTCGGTATGGAATCAATGCACGCTCTATGATTCCAGCCGGCGACGTGCCCTTTCTCTGACCGGAATGACGATACGTTTTCTCGAACAACCCAAGGCCATGATGGTTACCGGAGCAGAAAGCTTTGCCACACGAATAGTGGAGCGGCAAGGGAAGCTGCTGCGCGTAACAAGCCCGGAGCGAACGCTCGTAGAAGGGTTTATCCGGACGGGCCTGGCCGGCGGACTGGAGGAACTGATGGTCTCTGCGAGCGGGTTTCCCACGTTGGACCTGCACCTTCTCAGGGAGGTTCTGAGACGGTACGGGGTGGCCAAGCTGTGGGCGTCGGCAGGATGGTTTCTCGAACGATTTCAAAGCACGTTCCATGTGAGTGATACATACCTCCTGGAACTGGAAAAGTTTCGTCCTGCATCACCGCAGTATCTTCTGCGTGACCGCCGTGGAGGAACGCTCTCTCCCCGCTGGAATCTGATCCTTCCCCCTGATATGGAACAGCTTGGCGGCCCGGATGAGCGTTAGCCTCCAGTTTCTTCAGCGCTGTGCAGCCGAAACCGGGTACCGCCCCGATGCCCTTGAAAAGGTTATCCGGCTCGGCGAACTGGCCGGGGATGTGGGACGCCACCCGTTTCTGGGAGCTGTGCTGGCTCTCAAAGGAGGTACAGCACTCAATCTCTGTTTCGGAACACCAAACCGGCTTTCGGTAGACCTCGACTTTAACTACATCGGAGATGCAAACCGGGAGAAGATGCAAGCTGATCGGCCGCAAGTAGAGGAAGCCCTTGAACAGCTTGCACAGCGGCGTGGCTACCGGATACAGCGTTCGGCTGACGCCTTTGCTGGCCGGAAATTCTATCTGACTTACGGCTCTGTCCTTGGCCATCAGGACCGGATCGAGACGGACTTGAATTTCCTTTTCCGCACTCCCATCGGGGTTACCAGACTTGGGACGTTGTGGCAACCCGGAGGGCTTGATCAACCCGTTCTTCCCGTTGTCTCTCTTGACGAGCTCTGCATCGGCAAGGTACTCGCCCTCCTGGACCGGGCGGCGGCGCGGGATGCATGGGACGTGGCCCGTCTGCCGGAAATTGCCGGGGATTCTCTGTCGTCGAGACTCTTCCGTTCCCGGTTGATTGTGCTTTCGGCAATCCTGAATCATCCCCTGGAGACCTACGAACGGCGGATGTTGGAGGAACGGATTGATGACAGGTCAATTGCTGAACAACTTGTCCCGATGTTGTCCGGAAGTGAATTGCGAGGGGTCACAGATCTGGTTGAACGGGCATGGGCGGTCGTGGGACCGTTTCTCAAACTTACCCCTGAGGAACGTGAATATACGGCTGCCATTCAACGAGGAGAGCTGTACACAGACTTCCTGTTTCCGGATGACCCGAAAGCGGGGAAGTGTCTTGGTGAGCATCCTGCCATTCAGTGGAAACTCCTGAACGTCCGTGGACATCTGACCCGAAGTCCAGTCACTATTTAAGACATTGCCTAAAGGCTGGAAGAATTCTGTCTTGATATTACTGGATAAAGCAAAAGAACTTTTACCGTTAATAAGTGAAGAAGTAGGCCTCTCCACGCAGCTAGGATAAACGTGACAACCTTAGGAATGCCAAAGGGTAGCACATTCAGGGGCAAGCTTGGCGGCAAAGAGGATGAGATACGAATGCCCATGCAGAAGAAAATAGGCCGATCGGCCATCGCACGGATACTGGATACGAGCAGAATGAACCTTGCAGAGTTTATAAGAAAAAGAAGACTTTATAATAGTTGACACCGCCATCCTGCCTCCTCCACTGGCGTAATGCTCAGCAAAACCTTTCAAACTATCATTTTTGTTTTGAAGCCATACCGGGCAGATTTGAACAATCCGAAAACTGGCTATTATTTATCTCGAATCCAATTGCAGCTTTCATCGCATTATCAATAGTACGAAGTGTCTTGTTGAATTAACGATGTTTTATTGGAGTCGAGATTTGCGGTTGGTGTATTTGTGTAGCAGGAGGTCTAACGACTTCCCTTTTAATCTGTCAAAATCATAGAGATACTTCAGTAATCCTTGCCACTATTCTCAAATTGCCTTTTGTATGTTCTTTTGAACTCATAAACATTAATCTCTTCATCATCACTAAACTCCCGACCTAACTGTTGTTTGATAGCTCTTCGAGTTCCCCAATCATCTCCAATTTGGTCAACATATTTTTTTATTGTTGTTTTTAATTTATGTGTTATTTGAATAAATTCCTTTTCCGGTTCCTGGATTGTGCTGGCAATTGGGATAATATCTCTGGGACTTAGAAAATTATATTTGCCATCTGATTCATAAAGCGTGTTTAAACGATATCCCTTAAATTCCTTCAGGCTCTCGGCATCAAGCACAATATTTTTCTCCTTATGAATTTTCCCAAATTTTGATTTCTCAAACTTCTTAGGAAATATATTGATACGCTTGTAGTCCTCAATAAGCTCTATCTCCTTATCACCTATTTTCAAAATGTTCCAAAATCCGGCAAATGGACCCCTTTCCCCTACAAAATCAACATATAGATGTGGAAAATTGTACAATTCATCCCCTTTATCATCAATTACCGCTATATCCGCATAATGAACTAAACAATCTATAAGAAAATGTCCCTGATTAGCTTTCGGGAAAAAATCCCAAACATCCTTAATCAATTCAATCTTTTCTGTTCTGATCTTTCTATCCTTGTCGTTTTCTACCTCTCGAAAAACTAGATTTACTTCGTTTGTGAAATCATATTCCTTTTTTTCGGTATCGACGTAAGCAAAATATTCATAATTGTGACAAAATAGACCTATAGGATGGCGTTCAAATGCAATGTATTCTTTCCATCGCGGCTTCTTTTGAAAATCCCTATATTCTTTCTTATAAGGATAACGCGTATCTTTCAAATCTCTTATCAAAATAGACTGATGAAATTGATGTCCTTCTCCAAGCACTTTATAGAGTTTATTTTTTGTGCCTACTATTGATCTTATCTCTGTTGAACGTGATCTACGCTTACTTACCAATGAAATACCAAAAAAGGTAAATAGAATTCGGTCATTTTTAGGCAGATGAAGCATGTCCTCCAGTTCAGCCTTGCCCCAGAGGTAAAACTCCATTACTCCCTTATTGCGAAGTTCTTCCCTGAATACGTCATATGATTCTTTTGAAAAATTGGCAGAAGCTGCCAAAATATATCCATACGGGGGATTCTTTTCATCAACCTCTGCGATGATATTTCTCACTTTTGTCGGGCCAATTTCTTTCTCTCTTTTCCCCTGGATCATCCATAAATTTCCTTCCATCGGATGAACCTCTTCAACTTCCTCACCATTCTCATTTTCAGTCCGAGAAGTAATCCCCGCTTTTTCATATGCTCGTATATCAAAACCCTCGTCACTTCCGCTTCTGCCCGTGGCTTCGATGCTTTGCCAATCCTTATAATCATAAATCATCTCGCGAATGAGATCCTCGAAACGATGAGGATCTAAATCCTCAAAATGAATGGGTCCATATGTTCTTGTCACTTTGGGCTTGGCCATAGATTATAATTCCCCCTTAAATGCCTTTTGCATCAGGGCTTGAAATTGTGTTTCCAATTTTTCGGATTGAGCGAGCATTTTTTGTTTAAGTGATTGAGTTTTTTCGACAATAGCAGCAAATCTGTTTTGGAGAGGAAGAGGGGGGATTTCTATTTTATGCGCAAATAATTTAGCTTTAGAAATATTTGGCATAGAGCCAGCAGCACCACCAGCCAATCTTTGAATCATTTTTCTTTTAGAAGAAAAAGATAATAATGCATGTAAGAATATTGAATTTATCAATTTTTTATCTCGTGGTACAAGACGAAATATCAAATCAGACATCATTAATTTAGAAGGTGTTTCCCATACATAGGCGCAAGCAGCAACCAGCTCATAAGTATTTTTTCGTGAGAAGAGAATATCGCCTGCTCTGATTTCAATATCTGGATTAGGTTTTTCGGCATCAGGGAGTGCCTTGTTTTCAGTAGGATTATAAACACATTTGGTTATAGCCCCAAGTTTTAGCACACCCCAATCTCCTGGCACGGCTGGTCTATCAAGACAAACGGGGCTATGTCCACTTTCAATTTTTAAAAGGATTTCCAACAAAGGAATTCTGTCCCACCCCTTTGGATTCTTTACTGGATCACCAAACATCTCCAAAAACACTGACTTCAAATAATCATCCAAAAACTCAATCGCCTGTTTGCGTTTTTGACAAAGCGTGCCCGCTTGATCGAGAATTCGTACAACACGTTTTTGATCTTCTATTGGAGGGAGAGGAATATTGTGTCTCAAGAAATCTTCTCTGACAATATGTTTCATGGTTGAGCCATGTGTAAACTGCGACATTTTCTCGATTGAATGCCTCAATACATACTTGAAATATTTCTTGTCGATAACATTCGACTTAGGCTCTACCTTAAATATGTGCTGGTTTAGAAGCGCGTCTTCATCATCTTCCCATTCAAAAACATCAAGGGTTGCCGACCAAGAAACCAGAATATCGCCTTTTGTAATCCTGTATTTATCTGGGACCTGTTTTTGAGTTCTGTTATAAGTTTTTTCTAAATCTGTGAGATTTTGTATTCTTATAATTTTCAAGCCATCGGAAACCCAGTCAGAAGGCTTGAAAGCATACCCGTTTACGAATCTTGCCACATTGTTTAGCTCAACCATTTTCATAATTGCAGATTCTTAAGATCGCTGAGACCAGTAGCTATCTCTTTTTCCAGTGCTTCGATTTTTTCTAAAATCACTTTCGGGTCTTCATATTTTACTTCCTCATACTCTATTTCCTTGTAGCGATTGATGCTCAGATCAAAGTCATTTTTCTCAATCTCTTTTTTATCTACCCAGAAAAACTGACTGCCTCGATCGTTTTCGGTTTGAGTTTTTCGATGTTTCCATTTCTCTACAATATCCGGGAGGTCCCCGCCTCCATTGATCTTGGTTCGTTTGTCATCCAAGCTGAATCCATCGGAGTGCATATCGTAAAACCAGACCTTTTCTGTTTCTCCGCCTTTTACGAATATCAAAATAGCGGTGCTCACTCCGGCGTAGGGCTTGAACACGCCGCTCGGCATAGAGATAATGCCTTGGAGTTCGCAATCATTGAGAAGCATTTTTCTGGCTTGCTTATGCGCATTGCTTGAACCAAAAAGTACACCGTCCGGTACAATCACACCAGCTCGACCACCGATTTTGAGAGAATTAACAATTCTATTTACAAACAAGAGTTCGGTTTTGGTAGTGGCCAGGGAAAGAGATTCATTAATATCGCCTTTATCAATACTACCCTTGAAGGGAGGATTAGCCATGATTACATCATAATGATTGTCTTCATTGTATTTTTTGGAAAGTGTATCTTTTTGTTCAACATTAGGGCTGGATATACCGTGCATCATGAGGTTCATTAGACCAATCCTAACCATGCTGTCGTCCATATCGTAGCCGTAGAAAGTTTTTTCTTTGAGATGGGTCCATTGCTTTTCGTTGGTAAGTTTATCTCCAAGGAGACCACGAGTGAGTCCATTTTCATCTATCATTCTATGTTCTTTGCTGGTGTGTGCCGTAAGGATATGCTGGTAAGCTCCAAGCAAAAATCCGCCAGTGCCAAAGGCCAGATCACAAATAGTGTCTCCGAGTTTGGGGTCAACAAGTTCACAAATCAATTGGATGATATGGCGGGGAGTTCTAAATTGACCAAGCTTACCGGCACTAGTAATTTCTGAAAGCAAATATTCGTAAAGATCTCCTTGTGTATCTTGAAATCCTTGTCCGTCTGATTCCTGTTTGGATATTTCTTCGAAAATTTCATCGATAATATTAACGGCTTCAACCAAGAGCGAGGGCTTGGAAATTATGAAAACAGCGTTCTCCATGTGTTTGGCAAAATGGCTTTCTTCTGTTCCAAGTGTTTTGAGAAATGGAAAGACCTTGGTTTGAATATGAAGAAGCATTTCACCGCTTTCCATTTGCCGGAAATGGCTCCAGCGTAATTGCTCATTCTCTCCTTCGAAAATTGATTCATAAGCTTCACTGGTAAACTCTGAATCGTGTCTCTTTTTGATATCCAGTTCATCCAATCGCTTCATAAAAAGCAAATAGGAGATTTGCTCGATGGCGGTCAGCGGATTGGAAATACCGCCGCTCCAAAACTTGTCCCAGAGACGACCGATTGATGATTTGAGGGTTGCATTAAGCATAATGTAGAATCCTATTAGTAAATTGTAATATCTCTTGTTGCATAATTGGCGGGAAAAGTCCCAAGAATCCATTAGCGTGGAGCTTGGTAAACGGTTCGCGCACGAGGTCTTTTTTAGTCAATTCTCCGTTTTCAATAATGAACGTCTGCAAGGTTTGCAGAAATTGAATTTGCTTAGCGGTCAGCGTGTTATGCTCGGCGATAAATTCAGCAAACGCCTCGGATACCTTTTCCGAAAAAGTAACCAGTCCGCCAATACCCATGATATATTTAATAAGATCTAAAAATCTCACCTTACGGGCATCATAGGCTTTTTGTAAATTTTCTTCAGTTGGATATGGTTCATATCCGGAAAGCGTGTCAGCCAGTTCTTCAACTTCTTCCTGGCTAATCTCTTCACCCTGCTTTATCTTGCGCAGTATCTTATTTTCTTCTTCCAATTTCTTAATAAGGGCTTCAACTTTTTCACGGTATTTTTGAATAGTTATCCGTTCATGGGATGGCCCAAATTTAATATATTCTTTCTGGCTTATAATATCGCGTAAATCTAATGAGACTTGATCCGGTTTTATATCTTCCTCTCTGTATTTCATGAGAGGTGCTATTTTTTGGATCAATATATCCAATCCTTCCTCGTTCGACTTGGCCAAATAGCTGTTATTTATGACTTCTTCAATAAGTTCTTTTTCTTTGGCGACAATATTTACTGTTAGCGGCAAGTCTGAAACCATTTCGACTATTACCTCTTCGAGGGTTTTTACCCTGCTATCATGTTCATCTTTTGAATTGAGTCTTGCGATAGAATAAATTATCACTTTTAATTCAAAGCTCATGGCTTTAAAATCCTCAGCAGTGCGGGTGCGCATCAGCGGAGCAATTTCTTTTTGTAAATAGAGCTTTTTGTCTTTATTAAGTTTCTGCCAGAATGACTCACTGAGTTTTTCCAGTTTGCTTCTTGCGTCTAAGATAACCACGTTGTTTGGAGGAAGTTTTGCAATATCCAGTTGAAGCTTCCTGATTGTATCCTGGACAATTGCAGCCTTATTCTGAGATTCGGCGACATTGAGCTTTTCGAGTCTTGTTTCAAACAGTCGGACAGGAATAGGTTTTGATGGCTTGTCGGTTTTTCCGGTTGGGTTCATCTGGAAATAATCAAAATTCTCCCAGCAATCCATGATTAAAAACTTGTCTTTTTCTTTGCACCAAGGTTTCAACTTATTGGCTTCCAGGAGCCGGGTTCCCCGCCCTATCATTTGCCAGAATTTGGTATAGGAAAATACCGGTTTGGCAAAAACCAAATTTACCAGTTCTCTAACATCAATACCGGTATCAAGCATATCGACGCTAATTGCAATTCGCGGAAAATCCTTGTTGACAAACTGGTCGAGCAGTCCGCCTTTTCCATATACCCGAGGATCATCAGAAACAATAACTTTAGAAATATTTCCCTTATGCTCAGGATAAAGGCGATCAAAAACGTCTTGAAGTCTTCTTGCATGCTTCATGGTCATGGCAAAGAAAATTGTTTTTCCGGGTAAAGTTCCACTATTATCTTTAATGCACTCTTCCATGAATTCTTGAACAATAAGGGCATTTGTTCCTTTGTTGGTAACTTTCTTTTCTATGTCAGTTCCTTCATAGTTTATCTCAGCTGGTTCTTTGCCATCAGCCAGAAGTTTTTGTTGTTCCCCGATAGAAATGTTACCTTTCCTGATCCCTTCTTTTTGAAATTTGGTACGGATTTTTAAGACTTCATAATCGCAAAGATAAGGCGGCTTATTGTCTATCGCTTCTTTGTATGAATAGGCATAAGTCGGCATACCATCTTCGCAGTTAAAAAGGCCAAAAGTATTATGCTCAACCGCATCTTTGGGCGTAGCGGTAAGCCCCAATTGAATGGCATCAAAATAATCAAAGATATTCTTATAAACATTATAAATTGACCTGTGACTTTCATCCGCCACAATCATGTCAAAAAAATGCGGGCTAAGCGGACAGTCCTTACTTTCAATTATATTTAACATCGTTGGATAGGTGGCCGTGTAGACTCGCCTGTTGGTTACAATTTCGTGTTCACCAATTTTTGGCCAAACAGGAGCATTAGGCAAAAATTCTTTAAAAGCATCTAGGGCTTGGTTTCTAAGCGCGATTCTATCAACTAAAAATAAAACTTTTTGAACACGGTTTGTCCGCATCAAAACATCGAGCATGGCCACACAGGTTCTGGTTTTTCCGGTTCCCGTTGCCATTACAAGGAGGGCTTTTCTCCTTCCTTTTTCCAAGTTTTCAAACACTGAACGTATCGCTTCAATCTGATAGGGTCTTCCGGCAATATCTTTATTGATTAGTTCTTGAGAAAGTGGTTTTTCATTCTTTCGAAGAAAAAGCATTCTTTCAAGATCCTTTTTTGTCGGGAAGCCATAGACTTTTCGAGGCGGATATTTTTCTGTATCCCAAAAGTAGATGTCGTGTCCGTTGGTATAATAAACGAAAGGCATACCTTTGCCAGAATTTTTTTTGATGTTCTCCGCATACTGACGCGCCTGTTCCTGGCCGATCCTTGCATCTTTTGACGTTTTCTTTGCTTCGACTACCGCCAACGGATAGCCACCATCTCCAAGCAAAGCATAGTCGGCATATTGAAACCCCTGGTGTTCGTGCTCCGGTTCTTTAACTCCTTCCGGAAAACCGACCCAAATATCAAGCTCAGCAGTGACTTGAGTAGGATTATCAACATTCCATCCGGCTTTTTCGAGACGTTTATCAATAATCTCTTGTCGTGTTTTAGCTTCGTTTATTTTTGGCATAGAATTTACTTTGAACCGTATTTCTATTAATAATAATAGCATGATACAAAGAAAAACTACAGAAAGCAACGAATAGTTATAG
>CAYMTB010000130.1:0-10262 GCA_964393225.1 uncultured Syntrophorhabdaceae bacterium | reverse complement strand
CCGGGCAATGGGATGGATTTCTCAAAGCAGCTTATGACAGCGGAGATAATTTAATTGAAGTGGAAAACGAGTTTCCGGTCAGAGCATACCGGAAACTCCCTGACGCATAATATATGGAACATCATCGTTTGTTGAGATTTGCAAGGGAGATGCAAGGAAAAAAACAAAAAGCAGTTGCGCAAGCAGCTTGTATTACACAGCAATCTGTCAACGCCTATGAGCATGGATACGCTTCTCTTTCCGTGGATACCCTGAAGAAGATTGCAGTAACAATTGGCTTGAATCCAGAGTATCTTTCTGATCCAACCGTTAACCCTTTCAAGTCGGACGAATTGATAAAAATGGAACTGCCCGAGAGGTACATAAATTCCGGGATAGATTTCGAGATTTTTTATTTTTTAGCAACGAATAACAAAAGACTTAGAATAATATTTTTATATTCGATGTCAACGAAATCAAAACAACTGTTACGTGGCACAATATTTGGAAACCCCGTTTGGGCAATAGCCTGCCAAGACACCGATGGTAATATTTTTCTTTTTAAACGTAGAAAAAGATTAATGGGCCCTGTTTTGGGGGACCAGGAGTTACGGATTGAGATTGTCAAATATAGAAGCGCCAATAAATTGATATTAATCGAAGACAAGGAGATTGGCGATAAGCTTCTAACAAAAATCAGTGACTGGACGATAACGAAGAGTGACCTGGAAGGTATATTTTCTGTTGATGACGATATTCTCTTGGATGAATTAGATACGTTAGTAATTAAAACAATGAGGAATAAAAGGATAGGTCATCGCAAAATGTTAGAAATTATTGAAAATTGTGATTCCTCCATCCTCATGAAAGATTTGCCAGAAGGATCTGACCCTCAAGAATGACCCTGTGCAATCATCGGGAGTACTCCTTTACCGGGACACGGACGGGACATGTCATAAGACAGTTAACGGGAGAACTTAAAAGAGTGCGTGCGGCTATATACTGATAAGAGCGTTTTGCACCATGAGGAAAAGAGGTTTTACTACTCTAATTCCACAAAGAAAACCTCTACGTGTAAAATCCGGTCAACCTCGAACACCTAATCCGGAAAACCTTTACGTTGCCCTGTAATCGATTTAATTGAAGATAGATAGCTTTATTACTCCTTCCGTTTAGCTTTGTTTGTGTTTCCGGGCACTCCATATTTTTTCACATCAGAAATTTAAAAAACTCTGTGAGGTATGTAAGCACAAATGCGATTGCGTAGAATAATATCGCAACAATGATATTCGTTTTCTTCCTCACGACCATATATACGAATATAACCAGCGACAGGAACGCGAGGATTTTAAGAAGCGACCCGTGAAGAAAACCTTCGAAGAGCATATTAATAAATCCATCGTACCCCTTGATATTATCGGGATTAAATAACTCATTAAACGGTTTCAACGGGGTCACCTTCTGGCTCTGCCTGATGGGATACCTCGGGAAAGATCAGTTTCACGTAGGGATCCGGAACATTCGGTACCATGCACTTATAGTAATCCCCTTCCCTTCTGAGATAGTAGTATCTCTTTTTAAGACGAAGCACCCTCTCCTTGAGGATAACCCGTTCGGTTTCCTCCCTTGATGATACACTCATGTTACCGCCGCCGGTGTTGACAACCTTTCTCCAAACAGTAACCAACGGCGATGATTCTTCTATAAATCGTGCCGTCCTCTCATCGTTTTCGTGCATAAAGACCCATGTATTGATATTATCCATGATGCTTTGCGTTGTATTCTCGCCGACAACTTCATCCATAGACGCCATGCTCTGTGTAAAAAAGTGCAGATATACGTTGGCCGCCCTACCCTTACCGAACATCTCTTCTATGCCGTTGTAAAGTATGTTATGCCCCTCGTCCATATAGATCGATAGAGGGGTGTCGAATACCCTTCCCGATGCAAGCACCCTTCCTAGCGTACTCTGAATCATTGACATGAGAATCCTCGCAATAACAGAAGCGGTCTTTCTGGCAAGAAGGCTGCCTGTATTGCATATCAGAATAACCCTTTTGCCTTCTTCAAGCCTCTTGATGAATTCATTCTTGTAGGTCTTGCCGATGATCTGCCCGGTTGTTGACGATGTTAACAACGCAAGGACAGTTCCCAGCGATGACGATACCTTTGAGAAAAACTCCTGGGGATACTGAGTGATATGGGAGACTGCTGTCAGCGCATCATCTATCATGTTTCTCACTTTTATATCAGGATTATTTCTGAGCATTTTCAGGCTTTCGACAAAATCGAGCATCGCCTTGTACGTGATCCTCTCTTTTACATCTGACAGGTTGATAAGCGGTTTTTCGCCTTTTGCCAGAAATTTCGCGATGAGTCCCGTAATGATGACCGTCGTGATATTGGTCGCAATATTTTCGAAGAATTCTTCTTTTGAGCGGATACCCGAGACGATATGGTGAATCAACTCATCGGGGATATAATAATATGCCAAAGGATCGATCTTGACTGATGCATCTGGATAGATAGGCGATATGAACATCAATTCATCAAGACGACCCGACTCAGCAGCAGACTGTATTACCGTGGCGATAAGGTTGTCATCACCTTTGGGGTCAAACAGGACGACACTCTTGCCGGATAGGATATCCTGATATATGAGATGCGCCATAAAACGTGTTTTCCCTGCTCCGGTCGTGCCGAAACATCCGAAATGCCCTCCCCGGAGGTTGTCTGGAAGATACTGCCCCCCTAACTTGGAAAAGTTCTGTTGAATCGGTAGCTTTACCCCATCGCCCAGGTACAGACCCTTTTGATGCTGCGGCAGTATCTTGCCCTGTTCATTGAGATTATAAAGTTCGGAAAGATCAGTGGTTGAGGCTTTCATTTATTCTCCTCTTCTGCTCATTATCTTGTAAGAGTATTACTGAAAGCAAAAGTCCTCGAACATCCCTGACGGTTCACACTTACATTTTTCTTGCGCTGGGATATTTTCTGACATATAATCTTACCAGTAAGACAACATAGAAAAGGAGACAGTATGGCAGAAATGGCAACAACGAAGATGTCGTCCAAAGGGCAGGTGGTCATTCCCGAGATTATACGGAAACAGCTCAACCTCAAAGCGGGATCGCAGTTCGTTGTCATAGGCAAGGATGACTTGCTCATCCTGAAGACAATAACCGAACCCGACCCGGACACATTTGAGGCATTAATAGCAAGTGCCCGGCAAGAGGCAATAAAATCAGGCTTACGTCCGTCTGACATCAAGAAGTCCATTCTCAAGGCGCGTAAACAGTCTTGAAGGTCATCCTCGACACAAACGTCTTTATCTCCGGAGTTTATTTCGGTGGCTATCCCTATCGGATCCTTGAAGCATGGAACAACAACAGATTTATTCTGATCGTTTCAAGGGATATACTTGACGAATATGGAAGAATTGGCAGTATGCTGTCCGAACAATTCCCCCTTATTAATTTCGAACCCATGCTCAAGTTTGTCATGGCAAACGCGGTGATCGTAAAAGCCGGAAAACTTCACCAACCCGTTTGTGACGATCCCGATGATGATAAATTCTTTGCCTGTGCCCTATCTGCAGGATGCAAAACTATCATAAGCGGCGACAAGCATCTATTGAAGGTATCCGGTTTTCAAGAGATCAGCGTGCTTAAGCCGCGGGAATTTGCTGAACGGTATCTGCAGGCATGAGTCCCAGAACTTCCCTGTTTCATTAAAATAGGACTAAGGAGACCCTACACTACAATCAAATGCATTTGCATAGCAGCTTTCACTTCATAATACACAGAAATGACCAGTGAGAAAGTTAAAATTACCAATTATTTCGTACACCTACAACTGTTTAGGTTTGACAATAAACCCGGTTACGCTATTGCCACTTAAAATCAATGTTTACTTGGGTTAAATTCCTCAAAGCCTTATATCCCGCCATGACGGTAGGCCTTGATAATGGGCTTGCTCAGGGCAAAACCGATAAGCGCACCCAGACCTGAGCCTACAACTCCCTGTAATGTCTGTATAGAAACATACCAGGGAGCATAATGGATATGCCAGATATACGGCGCAGAAACAAGATAGAAGTAAAGATACATGACAAGCCCCCTCAGACATCCGGCACAAACAGCGTTTAATCTGGTTTCCAGGTAACTCCCTGTTATGACAAAGTACATTTCCAACACAAAACCGGCAAGTAAGGCATAGGGCCACCAGAGAGGATTGATACCCCTTGATATGAGCTGGGATAGCAAGCTGTGTCCGAAAATGATCAATGTAACTGTGCCCATTTTCGGGACGATCCGTATTCCGATAAAGAGGACAGCAGTAAAAGGAATAGAATAGACAAAGGCATGGATAAAGGGCACCCTGCTTAACCCGAACTTAAACGGAAGTCCAGCCACATAGAGAAGGCTGCAAAACAATGCAATTGTTATCAGGTCATGCGTATTGAGGCCGTGGATTAGTCTGCGCTTTAAACCTGCGCAAAAAACCACTACACCAAATATGAATATGAGAACAATTGAAATTAAAAAGGTATTCATAGGTTAAACCGGTGTTTAATAGCTGCCCCGAGTATCACAATTGCTGCCAGTAGAAGTGCACAATCCAGTCGTGTAAATTTGAGCTCTCTGACCTCTGTCCTCTTGCCTGTATATCCCCGCACCTCTGCAGCAAGGGCGATCCTCCTTGCATGCCGCAGGCTGTCTATTATCAGAGGTATGATAAGATAACGGAACCCTTTAAAATTCCCCCTCATCCCTTTTAATCTCAACCCCCGCAATCTCTGGGCGATCATTATTCTTTTTGCTTCTTCTGTCAGGACCGGGAGAAACCGGATACTTACTGTAAGCATAAAGCCGATCTTTTCGGGTACCCCGAGTTTCTTTAAACCCAGCACGAGGTCTGACGGATATGTGCTCATAACAATAACCATGCTTATGAGGGCCGCAGAAAAAAGCCTCATGGACTGTACCATCCCGTAGGTCAAACCTTCTTTGTAAAGAGATATCCCTCCGGTAAACCTGCCTATGGGGCCCGAATCTTTATTCAGCAGTACCAGCAAGGGTGTCCTTGGCTCGAAGTAATAGAAAAATCCCTGAGAAATCATCGTGGCCAGGAAAGCTATTGCCATGATCTTAAAGGCAGCTTTTATATACGATGCAGGCGGTCCCATAGCGAGGAAGCAGGCAAAAGCCGCAAGAAAGAGCAGAAAGAGGTTCAAGGGTGAATCGAGTACGACAATCATGCATGCGCACCCTATACTAAGAAGGATTTTTGTCCGGGGGTCAAGACGATGGAAGACCGTTATTTTATCGAGATATTTCACTGCCTGCAACCCCACCCCGGTCGATGGTTATCAGCCTATCTGCATACTTCTTTGCCTTCTCGTGGTGTGTTGTAAAGATCACTGTTTTTCCGCTATTTGACAATTCACGGAGAATGCCGAAGAGGTTGTGCCAGCTTTCATCATCCAGCCCTGTTGTGGGCTCGTCAAGAAGCACTAACTGCGGTTCCATTGCCAGTACAGAAAAAACGGCAAGGAGCTGCCTTTGCCCCCGGGACAGACTTTGCGGGTGCCTTTTCCTCACTTCAGTAAGATTTGTTTTACCGAGGCACTGGTCCACATCAATACTCTTCCCCAATTGCCTGGGGCCAAACATGAGTTCCTCTTCAACAGAATCAGTGAAAAGCTGTTCGTCAGGGTTTTGAAAGAGGAAACCGACCTTACCCACAACATCCTCTATGCGGGGACTGCCAAACTCTGAAACCCTGACTCTCCCGGTATCCGGTCTCAAAATTCCTGCCATGATTTTCAATAGCGTTGTTTTACCGGAACCGTTATCTCCGCAGACTGCAACTAACTCACCCCTTTTAACGGCTATGTTAATGCCTTCCAGGACCTTTCTTCCCCTTTTTTTGTCATAAGAGAAAGTGACGTCTTTCAGTTCTACCTCATAGGCGGTATCCATATCGCAGGTCTTTTGTTTCATTTCTTGATCGAAAGGATTGCCGGCTTTCACGACATGAAAAACTTGCCCCCTATCAAAAGAAATCACTCTGTCAGCCAAGGGTAAAAGGTCTTCGTAGCGGTGTTCTGCAACCAATATGGTATGTCCTCTTCGTTTTAATTTACTGATAATTTCGATGAATTCACTTCTCCCCTTTACATCAAGATCAGCGGTGGGTTCATCAAAGAGAAAGACCTTGGGGCCCATTGCGTATATGGAGCTGATGGCCAGCCTCTGTTTCATCCCCCCTGAAAGGGTATTTGTATTGGCATGCCTCATATCCGCAAGCCCCATATCTATCAAGGCAGCGTCCCTTCTCGCTATCACATCCTCTCTGGGCATCATAAGATTTTCACAACCGAACGCGACATCATCCTCGACCCTTAACATAAATATCTGGCTTTCCGGATTCTGAAACACGGTACCCACGTTCTTCGCCATGCCTGCCACCGATGTTTCTTTGGGCGAAAATCCGTTTACCCTGATTTCACCGCGTATATCACCTGCAAAAATATGGGGTATGAGTCCGTTAAGACAATGGAGAAATGTTGATTTGCCTGAACCGGTTGGGCCGATGAGTAAAACGAGTTCGCCTTCCCTGATATCAAGACTGATGTTTTCAAGGGCGGGGTTGTCGGCTTCCGGGTATGAATATGTGAGGTCTCTAATCTCGATCATCGTTTCAGATTGTTGGTAAAAAGATCAGTGATGCCCGTATAGTCCTGCTCTTTGGGGTCTGAAAAAATCACATTTTTCAGATTGCCGTTGATCGAGCCTGCCGCATCCTTTATCTCCTCATAGTCGGGTTTTCGGTACGGAAGCCCGTCTACCGGCATGTAACCTATGATCCTGTAAGGGATGTCTCTGTCCACACTTCCGATAAACTGCCCGATCTTTCTTATTTCTTCCTTGTCTATGACGTTCGGAATAAATACGCTGGATGATGAAAGCCCGATGCCGTTTTCGTAAAGATATCGAAAATTCTTCAAAAGTGTCGCGTTGGACCTTCCCGTGTATTGTTTATGGAGATCATCATTGAATGCCTTGATTGAAAGGGACACATGGGACAATCCTTCAAGACCCGGTAAAACATGTCCGTTCGTCATGAGGCGTACCTCACACTGGAATTCGTCATAAAGCGTTTTCGGAAGCACAGAAAACTCGTAATTCTCGATAGGATCACCGCTGATAATGATGACCTTTTCTGGTGATACGGGCTTGAGTATTTTCATAACCTCCTTGAGGTTCAACAGTTTCAATTCTTTAAGGTTAACCTTCGGATAGATTTTCTTCCAGTAACACCCTGTGCAGCGGAAATTGCATCTGATAAAATAGAGGCTGCATGAGTTTGCCAGCGGGTTATAGGTTATACGATGAATATTCACTTGAGTACCTCCATAACGCTTCTTATCTCAGAATTTTAAAGTCATCTCGCCGTACCATTTTCTGCCGGGGGCCTGGTACGAAGAGAAATAGTCCCTGTCGAACATGTTATCAACGGCGAGGGATACCGTGGCAAATTTTGTGACCGCATACGAGACCTTTGCATCGGCAACAAAATAAGGGTCATAGGAGAGATACACACCATTTACCCTGTCTATATTAGTGTCGTCACTGTACCGCTTGCCCACGTATCTTCCCACGCAATGTGCCTTGAATGGACCACGCTCCACGTCAAGACCTATGTTGAACATCTCGACGGGTACATAGGTTAACCGCTTCCCTTCTGTTGCCGGTTTTATATCGTTATCTCTCATTTTTGCGTTATTATAGGTATAATTAGCAAACACCATTATGCCGACATCAAACTTCTGCGACCCCTCTACTTCAAAACCCTTTATATCTGCCTTCCCCGCGTTGATCTTGTCCTGAAAGGTTGAGGTAAGGGTCCTGCTGTAGATAAGATCATCAATGTAGGTTTCAAAATAAGTGCCCTTAAACTGGAACCCTTCCCATAATTTTTGTTCTGCACTGACATCCCAGGAAAGGGATTTTTCAGGTTTCAGATTGGGGTTGCCGGCATATGTAACACCGGAAATTGAAGTCCATGTCCTGTAAAGTTCATAAAGTGTCGGGGGCCTGAATGCCTTTCCAACAGATGTCCTGAGGGTAGTCTCTTTGAACGGTGTGTATACGAGTGCCCCTTTGGGGCTTATTGAAGAGCTGTCTGAAGGCCCGTAATGCTGCGGATATCCAGCAAAACCGGCTGAGTTTGCATATCCGTCGAAGGTCTTCCACCAGTCCTGTCTGAGGCCGAGGTAGGCGGTAAGGTTGTTGCGGAGCGCTATCTCATCCTGAACAAACAGGGCAAACGTTCTGTCTTTCCCCCGTGACTGATAGGTCAGGCTTGTTGTGGAATCTTCATTCTTCCAGTTTGGTGCAGTCCGCTCTTCCGTATCCGACCAGGCGTATCGGTATGAACCTCCAACGATGAGGGTATGAATTTTAAAAGCCGGGATAGTTAATTGCAGATCTGTAGAATATGCGCGGGACGGACTGGACGAAACCGTTCCCGGTCCTCCGGAGAGGGTCGTTGACGCTGTCGTGCCCGGGTTTACATACCAGCTTTTTTGCAATTCATTAAGATTCACAGAGGCCTTTGCCTTGACAGATGAGAATTCTGTTTCGTAACTTGCATTATATATATTTTGTGTTGTTCCGCCCGGCGTGCCGAGAAAGCTTGATTCTCTCACGGTGCCGTATGTATAGACCGGTACATTGGCGGCATTCATCACATAGGTGTTTGGATCCCGATACATATATTCACTTTCATTTCTCATATAAGAAAGGAGCAGTTTGGATGTTCTGGTAAAATCATAGCCTGCTTTCACGGTGAGGCCCTTGTTGTACCACCAGTTGCTGCCTTTATCACCGACGAGATACACAGTGGGATACTGGCTTGCCCCCCTGTAATACCTTTGCTGCGACCAGCCGCTGATCCCGGCAGGAGGTTTTGCAGTCTGTACATTGTAATCGGTCGCATACCCATCGGTGGACTTGTAGCTGTAACTCACGAAGAATCTGAACTTATCTTTAAATTTATCTCCATAGGAGGCGTAAGTGCCCCACGTATTGTCCGTGCCGTAACCACCTTTTACAGTAACCTCCCTTTTTTCCGGCATCTTCGTTATGATGTTTACCACCCCGCCCATGGCATACCCGCCGTAAAGGCTTGAGAAGGGACCACGAACCACTTCGATCTTTTCAACGTCTTCAGGGGCAAAACCTCCAAAATTGACAGTGCCATCGTAGGCCTTATTCATGGTTATGCCGTCGAGCATGATAAGGGTTCGCTTTTGTTCAGGCATGCCCCTTAATGTAACGGCTGACTGGGCGTCCATGAGGCCCTTCCCGCGCCTGTCAAAAACACCTGGAAGCGCATTCAGCGCCTGATCTACGACTTGAACATTACTATTTTCAATATCGTCTTTCGTGACAAGACTCGTAGAGGCTGGGACATCGGCCAGCTCTTTTTCCGTTCGCGTGGCAGTTACAACGATTTCGCTTAACCTGACCGGATGGCTTTCCTGCGCATACACAATCCCGATCGCAGAAAACAACAAAGCAATTGCTGCCATAATCCAGATATTCAGCTTAACCACCTATTTATCCTGTATGCTACGAAACTAATAATCGTGCTACTATTGAATAAAAAAAATTACTACTCTATGCCCTTTCCTGTGCTCGACATATTTAAAGTCCCGTGTTTCACGCCCTTTATGGATTTCAATGTATCGGCAAGACGCTGAACTTCCGCCGGATTGCCCCTCACAGCCACAATCTCAAGGCAATTATCATGGTCTAAATGGATGTGCTGGGTAGAGATTATCAGTTTTTGATAGTTATGCTGGATATCGGTAATCTTACTCAAAAGGTCTTTCCTGTGGTGGTCGTATATAAGCGTTACGGCGCCGGCAACATCCTCGTCTTCTATCCATTCCTTTTTTATCAGCTCCTGGCGGATCATGTCCCTGAAAGCCTCTGAGCGATTAGTATAGTTCCTCTCCCTGATAAAGCTGTCGAACTTTTCGAGAAGTTTTTTCTCTAAAGACACCCCAAACCTGACTAAGTCGGACACAATATTCTCCAGGTAATATTAATATGAAATAGGTAACACAGCACATCAAAAAATGCAAAACTAAAATACATTTATGTTTCTTGTTTGCAAATAGCTGATGAATAACACCCCCCTTGGGGTATTGGTTACCACTTCAAATGCTGTACTGTGAAGGAAACTTCTCTATGCTTGATTTCAGGAAG
>CAYMTB010000129.1:0-10318 GCA_964393225.1 uncultured Syntrophorhabdaceae bacterium | reverse complement strand
AACAGGGATATATCCCTGTTATAATTTTCAATTTTTCCGCATCCGGCACAGATGAGGTCAACGTGGTCGGTCAGGTCACTTTCGTAACGATTTTCCTGCTCGTAGAACTCGAGTTCCTTGAGCAATCCCTCTTCCTTGAGCAAATTCAGTGTATAGTAGACGGTGGACATGCTTATGCTGGGAACACTTTCTCTTGCCTTCCGAAAAACCGTACTTGCGCCGGGATGACCCTGGTCGCGGGATAGAATATCAATAATCGCCAGCCGCTGAGGAGTCAGCTTAACCCCTTTTTTTCTGAGAGCGCTTACGATTCTTGCCTTGATTGCGTCGTAACTGATAAATCCTCTCTTATCTAATCAGGAATCATTCCTGACTAAATGTAGCGCGGATTGTCAATTCTGTCAAGTTTGTTTTTTTAAATTAAGGTTCCTGTTCATATCCCTTCAGTTTCATCGATCCGGGCATCCGGACTGCAACCACCTCTCCATGGGTACAGACCGGGCCACGGAAGGTCAAGACATCTGACCTTAAGAGACTGAACTGCTGAGTCCGGTTTTGATTCTTAAATGACAGGCTTTTACCTTGTCTTGACACCATTGATTTTATTTGCTAAATAACACTTAAGTCCATGAAATTTACATACCTCCTGTTATTTTGTCTGCTTCTTGCCGCATATCCTGCTGCTGGAAACGATGAAAGCTGTATTCAGTGCCACACAGATGAATCGATTCTACAATCGCTTGTGAGTGTACCAAATCATGTCGCTGCCACAGGGATCGGACCTGCCGGCGCACATCCTGTCATGAAACCGGAAACATACTATAAACATTACCTTATAGATAAAACTATCCTCGATAAAGACCCTCATTTCGGAAACGGATGCGCCTCCTGTCATAAAGGTAATGTGAAATCGGACGATCAGGAGAAGGCACACAAGGGTATTGTAAAGAAACCCTCTACTGATCTAAAGGTCTGCGGCGACTGCCACGACGATATTACGAAGACCTATGTGAACTCATTGCATTATACAACTCAGGGGCTGCTCAGCAAGGTATCCGGAAGGTTCTCAAAAAAAGAAGAAAAAAATTTTGCAGAAAAGGTCTTCGGGCAATCCTGCAAAAACTGCCATGCCTCGTGCGGCGATTGTCATGTCAGTTCGCCGGCCGTTAACGGAATACGGAGCGGTTTTTTGAGCGGACACAAGTTTCTGAAAAAGGATGAAGGAAAGACCTGCGCCGTCTGCCACGGCGGAAGTATCTACCTGGAATATACCGGTAAATACAGCGGGAGTCCAGATGTCCATTTCCAGAAAGGAATGGTGTGTACGGACTGCCACAAAAAGATACAACTGCATGGTGACGGCAATGCATACGCCAATAAAGCCGAGGTAAAGAACAGTCCCAAATGCAGGGACTGCCACAAAACCGGGAAGGAGACAAAGACTACAGCCCGCCTGGCACATGCAAAACATGAAGGAAAAGTGAGCTGCTACGGATGTCATGTTCAGGACGAATACGGCAGCTGCTCCAATTGCCATTCAGGAAAGGCTTCTCTTTCAAGGCCTGGGTTGATCCTCGGGTCCGATCCTGGAGAAAGGAAGACCCTCACTACTTTACGGACAGTGCCGGTTACGCGCGATACCTTTCTCAGTTCAGGGATAAAAATGGAGAGGTTCGATGAAGTACCTGATTACAGGGCCGCCCCGGTCCATAACATAAAGAAAGTCACCGGGAGGACCCGTTCCTGCGATGTATGTCACGTTGCAAAAAAGGATTTTCTCACAGGAAAATCGCTTATTAAGAACGGCTCAAAAGCCAATGAAGGTTTGATATTTAAAATGGGGCCGCTGGATATTAATTGAATCAGGAGACTGGATGTTAAAGATATTGACCGCTTCAATGTTCCTTTTATCTGTAATCCTTTCGTGCTCAGTCACGCCCCCTCAAAAGGCTGAAAAAGCATACATAGATCCGGCAAAAGCCATTTCCCTTATAAAGGATAAGAAAGCAATAATCGTTGACACAATGAGTTACCTTGAATGTATGGATCACAGGATTCCCGGTTCACTATGCATAGCCCTTGAAGAGTTTGATAATAATTCACCAGCACTTTTGAAGGATAAAAAACATCCTGTCATCTTCTACTGTGAATCAGACGAATGTACAAGGGCCGGTCAGACATTCGGGAAGGCCGGGAAACTGGGTTACGAAAACGCATATATCCTCGAAGGCGGTTTGCCGGCATGGAAGCGGGCCGGAAACGAGGTGGAGTCCCCGGATCGGATAAAAAGAGAACCAGTGGTTTCCATAAAACCACATAAGCTGAAAAGTTTCATACACGAGAAGAAAAATCTTTTTATTCTGGATATCCGCACAGAGACTTTGTATGAAGCCGGGCACATCGATGGCGCTGTAAATATCCCTCTGTATGTGCTACACAAGAGGCTCAAAGAAATACCGAAAGACCGGCCCGTTCTTGTCATTGATGAGAACGGGAAAAGGTCCTTTCTTGCATGCTGCTATCTGATCAATAATGGTTTCAAGGATGTGCTGCGACTCTATGGAGGAATGAAATATGAAGAACTCCAGAAGGGGAAAAAGGGATAGCATATGGCAGATAAAAGATGGATTACAACGCTTCTGCTCTCTGTCTTTCTTTTGATGTTTTCCGGTCAGGCCCATCCCGCCAACGTAAAGATGAGTTGTACCGACTGCCATGACAGTGCGAAATTCAAAACTGCTTACAAGGGATCGGTCCACGGGAATATCGGATGCACGGGCTGCCATGAAAGTTTTGTGAGTTTGGACAAACATGTCATCAAAAAGGAAAAGCCCGCGTTAATCTCGTGCGGAAAATGCCACAGCGAAGTCGAAAAGGTATACAGGAACAGTTTTCATTACCTCTACGAGGATTTCCGGTGTTATGACTGCCATTATGAAATCCACTCACTGAAGCCCGAAAAAGACAATTTTAAAATCGCTGTAACAAAGAATTGCACAAAATGCCACACCAACGATGAATATACCCTTTCAGGTCACGGCGCCGCAGTGATGAAAGGCAACAACGATTCGGCCGCATGCAGCGACTGCCACGGACTCCACGATACAAAGGCCTATCATACATCCAGCGAGAAGTATGCGCTGGAGGCCCGGGAATTTTACAACAGAACATGCAAATCCTGCCACTCTGACAGGGAAATAATGAAACGGAATAACCTTTCCCCTGATGCCGTCAAATACTACGAAGAGACATATCACGGAAAGGTGCAGGACTTAGGATACCCTACGAGCGTTGCCGGGTGTGCCGATTGTCATACCACACACAATATCCTTGCAAAGGAGAACCCCAAATCTGCCATAAATCCTGCAAACTTAACAAAAAACTGCGAAAAATGTCACCACAGAATCCATCCAAGGTTTGCTGAATACAAGGCGCATCCTGATTATCAAGACAGAAAAAGGTACCCGCTCCTCTATATAAGTTTTGTTTCCATGGTTGTGCTGCTGCTTGTAACCTTTGCCTTTTACTGGACGCATACCCTGCTCTGGTGGAGAAAGGTTTACTGGGAAAAGCACAGGCTGGAGCAACTGGGTATACAGCTTGAAAGTCCGTTTACCCATGAAGAGGACATGCAGGAGATCAGACGGTTTTCAGTAAAAGACCGGATAATGCATGTTTTGCTGGTGATTTCCTTCTTCGGTCTTGTAATTACAGGATTTCCAATAAAGTATCACAGTGCGCCCTGGGCAAAAATCCTCATTCAGGTTATGGGCGGTGCCCACAATGCAGGATTGTATCACAGGGGTGCTGCAATTATTCTCATTGGCCTCTTTCTTATTACATTTTGGCGGTGTATCCGTTTTCTCTTCCCCGAAGGCTTCGGCAGTAAAGGAAGGAAAGGCTGGGTTGACAGGCTTTTCGGCCCGGATTCCTTAATGCCTAATAAGCATGACTGGCACCAGTTTAAGGCAATGGTAAGATGGTTTTTCAATAAGGGCGAATACCCGAAATTTGACAGGTGGACATACTGGGAGAAATTTGATTTTCTCGCGGTCTTCTGGGGCATGGTTGTCATCGGTGGTTCAGGCATTACCCTTTGGGCGCCAGAGCTGGCGTCATATGTATATCCCGGCTGGGTTTTTAACATAGCCAGCATCTTTCATTCCGAAGAAGCGCTCCTCGCAGCCTTATTTATATTTACCGTCCACTTTTTTAATACGCACCTTATCCCCACAAAATTTCCCATGGATCCTATCATCTTTACAGGCAGTTATAAACTTGAGGAATTATGGAAATCAAGGACTCTTGAATACGAAAGGCTGATAAAAGAGAAAAAACTCGACAGCCTTATGGTCAGGCACCCTTCCATAGCCTTGAAAATCATCTCGTCCATGTTCGGCCATGCAAGCCTGTGGATCGGCATTCTCTTTACCCTTATCCTCCTGTGGACCTTCTTCTTCGGATAACCGGCCCTACGCAGCTTGTAATGGAGAAATACGTTTTATGTCTTCTTTGCAATGCTGCTCAGCCTCCCACAGATCAACTGCGCACTGCGCATTAAGCCAGAACTCAGGGCTGTTGTTGAATGAGCGGCTCAGCTTCAACGCCATGACCGTGGTTACTGCCCTGCGCCCCCTCAGAATTTCATTGATAGTCTGATATACAATAGTGTCATTTTTGATGACCGGCTGCACGCCTCTTTTCCGGAATAATTTCGATCAATAACCTTAGAGCTTTATTGACCGCATCCGAAGTGGGGAAGTATTTTCTTACATCCGGTTCAAGCATAATCGCTCCGTCTTTTAGCTTGAAATACTGAACCGAATCAGTACCGTCTTCTTTGTAAATTATGACCTTATGACCCTCGCGATATGCCTTGCAGTACTTACCCTGCACTGCCCCTTTCATGGTGGAAAAATCGTATTCCGATCTCATATCTTCTATCGTAGTTGGTTCTCCGGTCTCAGCTTTCTTCATAATATCTCCTTTCACGCGTCGTTGCTTTACGGCAACTAATTATACGTACTTTACCCTGTCTCTCCGTATGAATCAAAACCAAAACCCGATCTCTGACGGACAGACCGATATTGACACAGCGTTCCTCCGTCTCAGAACTGTCAATGTCTGGAAAAGTAAGCAGAAAAGAGTCATTGAAGATCGTTTTGCCTTCATCAAATCCCACTTTATGTTTTTTAAGGTTTTCTCTTGCCTTGCCTTCATCCCATTCAAACTCCATTTATAAAGTTTACAACAAAAGTATTCAAAACAACATCATATTTTGGCTTGCCATAATACCGGGGCAAAATTATCACCCGCTGGTATGTTGTGCAGCGGAATAGCGGTCAGATGGAGCATTTTGTTCAAACTGACTCAAAAACAGGGCTTTAAGCCCTGAAATAGGCCATTCTCTATACATAAAACTATTGTTTCAATGGGTTAGCATGGTCCGACCCCAAATATCAGACAATGCGAAAAGACGAAAAGGATTCACGGTTCACAAATTGCCGCCAAAAAAAGCACTTTAAGCCTTAAAATTGGCCATTTTCCATACATAAAACGCTTTATTTCAATGGGTTAGTTTGGTCCGACCCCACCAAAATTCCACCAAAATTTTCTTTCTCGGCATGCATAAAAATGCCACAAGGCGTATGAGTTGTCAATATGTAAAGAGCGTCCCCTATTACCCCCCCCCACCTGCTTCATGGGAGAACGCTGAACCCTTCTTTTGATGCTGCCCCCCGCAGATTCTGGTCAAAACAGATGATATGAAGCCCTGAAGGACTTTCCTGTGCCCAGATTAAGGCTGCTGCAAGCTGAAACGCATCGGCAGCCCGCAAAGGGTGGACCATGAGAAGTCTTTCAGTACGTTGCCGCATAAGCTCTCCAGGCTGGATTTCCGACCATGTTTTTGACAGCATGGCAAGTACGGCCTTAGCTTTAAGCTCATCCTCATTCTTTAATGTTCCCTCCCGGCGGCGTCTTGCAAGGGCAGAGGTACATTCGACCCTTGTAGCCCACCATACAACTATGTCTTCATCCCCGCTCAGTATATCCTTCACTGTGTCTGAGGTCGGTTCTTTCAAACATAACGGAATGATAGCGGAAGAATCCCAGAACTTCACCTTCCCGCCTCCCGTTCTTCGAGAAGGGCCTTAAGTACAAGCCCATCAGGGTCTTCGGGTCGTTCTGCTTCCCAAAAATCTTCCGGGAGCTTGCCGTTTCCCGTTTTAATCAAACCCTGTTTCTGCAACTTCAAAAGAGAATCTCTTGCAAGCAATGAGTGTACAACAGGCACCAATCTGGCAACTGGTTTCCCGCGATCCGTAACAACTATTTCTCCGCCAACCTTGACTTCATTCAGATATTCACTGAGATGCGCCTTCAATTCCGAAACTGCTGCTGTCTTCATATGTAACCCCCTACATTATCCATTCTATAAGACTATTATAGTCATATTGATGTGACCAGTCAAGTTTTAAATCGCCACACACATAATCTTTAAAAGGATTCCCGGCGTCTGTATTGACTTTCCGACAGTTTTAGGGAATTTTTTGCCGCCCGCTGTCGCTCGACAAATGCGGGACAGGAGCAGACAAAAGATTGATTTTTTGTCCCGCCGACAATGGCTGGCCAAAACTCTCAGCCCTTACGGGCGAATATATCTTACCATTTCATAGGCAAAAACAGCACTTTAAGCCCCAGAAATACAGCTTTGAGTGTTGAGTGCTACGTTTTGTGTTATACGAATCCTCAGGGAGTAGGTTTATTAGGCAACGGCTTGCGGTTAGGAAACTTGATCGACTGCATCCGGTTATTACGCAATTTTTCTCTTTGACTCCCTTGCATGAACGATTCCAAGAAGTCCATCTACTGCGATATCTTCGTCTATCAAGGGCCAGTGAATACCGTAACCGGAAGGAGAAATTTCAAATGTGCTCTTTTCCTTTTCAGAGGCCTGTTCAAGAGCCTCCGAAATATCCTTGAGCCTGGTTTTTGTTTTCTCTCCATCAATGGTAAGTATCATATATTTGCCATTGAAATGAAGGTTTTCAATATTGTGATATGGTTTCATTGTTGTAGCCTCCTTTGAAACTCATCCCATTGCTTTTCAATATATTCAAAATGCTGGTAGATTATCTGCCTTATCTCACGCCTGTCTTTGGGCGATAAATTAAAGGCATAAGCTTCTTCAAGGTTAAAATATTCTCTATCAAGCCAGTATTTGCACTCTGTATCTCCCTTTCTGCAATGGACATGGATAGGTTCGTTTCGTTCGTTGGCATAGAAGAAAAGCCTCCATCCCAGTATGAGCAATATCGTTGGCATATTTTTATAATATCATACTTTTGCTTTCAAACTGTAGCAATTTCAAGAGAGTGAAATGTTTTTTTGTTCAACAACCGATATCAGCCGTCGCTGTAATCAATCTTTTCTTTCAACTTATGGCCCTTGCCGAATAGCCGGCTGAATCTCGTCAGAATGTTTCAAAAGTGAAATCGTGCGAAGTAGTGTCTGTATTCATTTTCCAGAGATTTCAGCGATGACGGAAACAGTTTCCGTCACTTCCTCCAGTGCGTATTCCGGTCTCCCTTCTTCCTTTCATCGTGAGCGACCCTTCCCCTTACCTGTCATTGCGAGGACTTTAGCCCGTGGCAATCTCAAAGAATGGGATTTCCGGCGTCCGTGTTAACTTTTCAACAGTTTCAGGATAATACCTTTTTGCTGCCCGCTGTCGCTCGACAAATGCGGGACAGGAGCAGACAAAAGATTGATTTTTTGTCCCGCCGACAATGGCTGGCCAAAACTCTCAGCCCTTACGGGCGAATATATCTTACCATTTCATAGGCAAAAACAGCACTTTAAGCCCTAAAATAGACCATTTTCTATACACAAAACGCCTGATATCAATAGGTTAGTTTGGTCCGACCCCAATCGGCGGCCAAGAAATGGAGTTGGGCATCCGGAACACGTTCTTGACGCTTCTTGTGGACATCAGCAATGCAGTAGGGAGAGAAATCAACTCCTGTCCCTGTCATTTGTCGGTACCTCTCTGCAAGCCTGATGAGAAACTCGCCCTTTCCAGTGGCGATATCAAGCACGCGTGCCCCAGGTTTCAGAGGCAGAAGCGTGATAAGCTGTTCAAGTTTCTCAAGGCTCATCGGATTGCAGAGAATGTGCTCCCGATGTGTGATGTCAAAGAACTTCCACATATCCATGCGTATACCTCCTTTATCGATGCCAGCCGAACGACCAAGCTCACCGGCGGCAATATAGCGCAGCGGAATTGCCGTCCGAGCGCAGCGCCTTGTTATGTGCTGACATCATGCCCGGTCTTTTTTAGTGTGATATAATGTTCTATTCTTGTGTTTCTTGACTTAATAAAATTTATTACTCCTTTTTTGTATAACAGATATTGGCTAATATCGGAAAATGTTGGAAGAGTTTTGAAGCGATCAAATGGCAAATAAAATTGAATATTATTATTTTCATCAATCAAATCATCCAATAAAAAGAAATGGATGTAGCCCATAAAATCGTCAAACAAATCGAAGAATTTTTTATATCTCAATAAAGTGGAATAAAGAGGATTTTCTTGGCCCAGATAAAAAAGACGAATACATTCTAAAGTTAAGTCAAATCTATCATCAATTATACTATTTACTCCACGCGCTTGATTGATTGTATGCTTGCCGTCAATTCTATTATTTGGAAAAATAATATAAGCTCCAATGGTAGAACCTGTATCGAAAAGTTCATTTACTGCGCTTGGAACTTGTTCTGTAAGCCACTGCTTCCGCTTATGATTTTTATACGAGTGTGTTATGGCATCGCTACCCAGAAAGAATTCTCCAAGTTCTGACTTATGATATAAATAAACGCCATTTTTATCATCACATAATTCAAAGAGGTTACCATTTGGCAATGGTTTACTCCATAATATCTTATGGTATCTACGGAGTGTTGGACTGGTGCTGTCAGGGTCACCGCCATTTGAATCGGAGTAAAAATTAAAATTTGTGTCAATTATCAATTTGCCCCAGCCCTTTTTGAATGGTTAGTGTAAGTGTCGTTTTCGTTTTCACTATATTTTCTGTTTGCACATAACAAAAAGCTCAGCCAGAGCCAGCTTTATCGGTGATTGGCTGTAGTGCCGGGTTAGAGGTTAGTATTCGCTTGATATTTGGCACCTGCTTGTTCAGCAAGAATTCGGTTAAGTCTCGCCTGGCCGGGAAACCGCGAGTTCCATAGACTTGATCGGGCGAATCGAATGCAACGTAGAAGAACTTGTCCGGCGTATTTTTCTTCTTCGTTCTGACCGAGTCAAGAAGTTCACCCATTTGAACATCTGGAATGCAGAGAATCAGAGACCGCCAAGATTCCTTCTGCGAACTGACAGAGCTATTGACCACGTGGGGAAACAACCCAAAGAGAACATAATACTCGGTTTTTCCAGGAGAGTATTTCTTCTGGAAATTGCTGAACCACAAAGTGAATTTGAGATGACCCTTTTCAATTGAGCGTTCGTTATCGTCCCTTACATAAGATCGTGAACTTTTCACCTGAAAGCGCAAAGACCTATTATGGTTAGAGTTGTGAACTAGGAAATCTACATTTTTTTCCTGTCGGCTTACAGGCACATAAACCGAGAAACCATCCCTCTTGCTCAGATATTCAGTGATCTTCTCGACGACTGCATATTCCGAATATGAAAGCGTGAACACCGGATCCATGTTTTTTCCTTGCCTCTAACAATTAATATACCAACTTCGCCTTTTGTGTGTTTTCTCCAAATTCAAATAGAAATCAAAATACGAATGTCTAATAATATTAAAGTTATTCCTCGTATATGTCTTACAATTGTTCCGTAATATCAGCGAATATCAACTACATCTTTTCCTGAATCGTGACGGAAAAGACTTCAATTGCTATTCCCCCTTCTTCCCCATTTTTCATATATCGCTTTATTTCATTCTTATATTGTATACGAAATATGTCAAGAAAATTATTATACTTTTTTCCATCGCCACTTCAAAGATGGCATAATCCCGAATATGTCGTTAGGAAGGTGTCGGGGCATCCCGGAACAAACCGTCGAGAGGCGAGGAAGCTTGGTCTTTTGCTTTCAAGTAAAAGTTCCGAAGCCGAACGCGAGCGACATAAACCAGCCCACACCGTGGGCGAGAAGGGGAGGCTCCGCGGACTTTGTTCGTGGAGGGGGCAACGCAAGCCCCTACGATTGAAGCCGCCGGAGCGGCGCGGTTTAATTGCGAGCGCAGTCGAGCAACATGAGCGTGTTTGAGAGGGATGGTCCGACACC
>CAYMTB010000128.1:0-10323 GCA_964393225.1 uncultured Syntrophorhabdaceae bacterium | reverse complement strand
GCATCGGTGCAATCGGTACCCGCATCTCCACTAAAGCCAGAAAAGTCCGAAGCTCGTCAACGAGCATCTCGAGGTCAGGTCTCGTGTATGTTGCGAAGCCCATCTCAATGCGTGATTCATAGGATCGTAAACTGGCGATCTGCTTCGTCATGGGCAGGGGTTTTGTTTTGCCCGGCGCCGGTTTGGCCTTCTTCCATGCGGTGAGCAGATTATTCAGCGTGGCATTGGTTACAGGTGTCTTCATGATGGCCTCAAGAATCTTATCGCGATCCGGACAATCGAGGTTGGCGGCAAAAAGATATCCCTGGGAAACAGGGAGTGTTCCTGCCCGGATTGCCGCCTGAATCGCAGGAGGAAGTTTTAAAAGCGACAGCCCGTTAAACAGCGTCTTTGTTGATTTTGCAGAGATTTTCAAAATCTCCGCAACAGTTGCGGAGAACTCCTCCGTAGCATATTTGGAACCCCTGTCATAATTTACAAGTTCACTCATTGCCCCTTCCACATCGTACCCTTTATCAGGATGCTTAGCCTGAACGAATGCGAGTATCCCTTTGGCTTGATCCATGGGATTCAGGTCCTCCCGCTGGAGATTCTCCGTTAATTGTAAGGCTATGGTCTCGCCTAATTCATTGCCTGTTTCTATGACCCGTACCGGTACTGATTCAAGTTCGAGTTGCCGGGCTGCTTCCAGACGCCTCTCTCCGCAGATAAGGGTGTATGAGTCGCCGTCTCCTTTGGTTACAATGAGAGGTTCAAGAATGCCCTTGTCTTTGATCGACTGCACAAGCGATTTGAATGAGTCTGATTCTGTACCGATATTCGATCGTACCTGTTCTAACACGACGATATTTCCTATGGGAATGTACAAAAACTCAGGATTTACACTCGTCTTTTTTGTCGGCATATTTCTTCCTCCCCTTTTTATTGTTTTCCATTGTCTTTTCCTTCAGCCTATCCGCCTTCAGCCTTCATACCTTAGTAGCCATTTATTGTAAATCTGTCAAGATTTTTTAATGCCTCTGGAGTTTCCTGGCTTTTCTCATTCGACGTGGCCGGAACACTGTTTTACTCTCTGCCGGGGCACCTACCCGGTGAGTGGGTCGTGCTTTTTTACCATGCCATCAATGCGGGGCACCACGCGTCGATAGCGGGGTCGCAAGCTTCCATTAACGGTTTCCGGCGACGAAGGAGCTGCAAAGTTCTTCCGGCCATAACGCAATTCATTGCATCCTTCTTATCATGCTATATCAATATTGGCAAATCAGCGCGTGGAAAATCACCTTGAAATATCACACAACTTATTTATTGCAGGCTTAATATCAATTTTCAGGGCCGTAAATAGCCTTTAAATGCTATATTATTAATATGTTACATTATAATAAATTTAAGGGGGGCTTGAGAGGGATGACCCGACACCAATAGTGATTCTAATGACAAATTCGGGTTCAATGCAATGTCTTGTAGATACCTTTTGCCTCTATAACAGTCCTGGCAACCTTGCAGCATTCATTGATATGGGAATGAATAATGAATCTCATTGCCGTATAGCTTATACCGGCGGAGATTGCCTGTCCCACAATGGGAAAATACTTTGCTACCTGTTTTGTAGTTAAGTGGACTCCCATCTTTTTCAGAATCTGAATGATCAACTCTTTTGTAACGTATTTACCGATCATATTTGCTCCGAGTCTTTTGGCGGCATCATAGATAAAAATAGCTATTTGTGGATTATATTCGTCAATCTGTTCTTTTGACAGACCGAATTTTTCACTGATGCCGGGCATTATCTGTTTCAGAAGAACAACATCAGTGGCAATATCGGTGAAAGGAACCGGGACAACTGAGGCAGCCGCTGAAAGGAAAGACCTTTTATTTGACATACGCCTGCATTCTTTTTTTATCTTTTCTAATTCCTCTATGCTGTCGGGTAACATATGCCCTTATATTACCTTGAAAATAAACAAATGACAACCTTCTGATTTATCGATTTCCTTTTGCAACATGCTTTGCCATGCGTTAGGCCACTTTAAAGCTTTCAGCTGCTACCGACCTGGCATGCTCAACATATTCTTTTATCCTGAATTTTGCTTTACAACCATTGTAACTCATGTAACGGATTTTGCCGAACACTTTTCTCTCATTCCAGGCACGGTCGTGCAGCCCTCCTATGCTCCATGCAATACCGGTATAGCCATTCGGGTCTCTTCCGTCAAGCTCATACTTATCGTTAAGGTATATTGCAGTTTCGTATGCCTCCTCCGGCGATTTTGTCCACTCAAGTATCTTTTTTGCCCAGTACATCCGCATAAAACCATGCATCTTGCCTTTCACTGCCATCTCCATCTGGGCAGCGTTCCAGAGTTCATCGTGCGTCCTTCCATATTCAAGGTCATCGATAGAATACACGTAATCCCTTCTGTCAAGTCTGTGCTCATCCAACGTCCTATGTGCCCAGTTGGGCAACCCCTCGATGCTGTCGTAGGATTGATTATACAAACAATAGTTGTCCGAGAGTTCTTTCCTAATAACAAGTTCCTCTACAAAGGCAGCCCCGGATTCACTCTGCCCGATGCTCATTTTTTCTATTTCGAGGGCAACCCTCTGGGCGGAGATATGACCAAAGTGGAAATAAGGCGACAGGTTTGAAACACCATCCTTATTCGGATCGTTTCGCAGTTTATTATAAAGATGGATCTTCTCTTCTAAAAAGTCTCCGAGTGTTTTACGGGCTGCAGCTTCTCCAGGTATAATCCAGTCAATGCATTTTACGGAACGGTCAACATCCAGTCTTTTTTGCACCCTCTGCCAGTCAATCTTCTTAACATTGTTGCACCAGGGGAACGCATGTCGTTTTAACACAGGAAAATCATCCATGAATTCCCTTAAAAGACGTCTTATTTTCGGACGTATCGTATAGGCGCCATATTCCTGCTTTCCAGATGCAATCCAGCAGGGAACAACATTATGTGCGTCCACCTCATAAAAGGGTATATTGATGTTTTCCGCCACACCCTGTTTCCATGCCTTTTTTATACGTAATGGGTCAAAGTCGGTAATCAGGGTTTTTATACCGTATTTCTTTAAAAAATCGGGTATTATCTTTTCAGGATAACCTTCAAGCAGGTAAAAAGATATGTTCATCTGCTCAAGGTTTCTTTCGACTTCCTGAAGACCCTTGAGCATAAAATCGTACTGCCTCATTGTTGCTCCCAAGAATGACGGCGTAAGGCAGAATACCACAACGAGAGGCACCTCCAGGGCGGCTGCACATTCCTGCGCATAAAGGAGCGCCCAGTTGTCTTGAACGCGCTGGTCACGGCTCATCCAGTATGCAACCGGTCCCTTCTCTGTCCCGGCCTCTTTCAGCACCCGCAACCGTTTCAAATTCATCATGCTTTTAATTTACCACTAAGCACAAAATCTTGCTATAATAAGAATAAACTTCTACAGGAGGGCATAGATGAATCTCAGTGAATATTTTGAAAATGCAACCGGCCGCGGCGTACTGGCAACAGCAGACTCACAGGGCAAGGTAGATGCAGCTGTCTATTCGAGGCCTCACTTCATTGATGAGGAAACCGTCGCATATATCATGACTGAACGCCTGACCCATGAAAACTTAAAATCGAACCCCCATGCTGCGTATATCTTCATGGAGACTGGAGAAAAATTTGCCGGTAAAAGATTATATCTTACCAGGATAAAAGAAGAAACCGACCCGGAGGCCATTGCAAAGATAAGGTGGAGAAAATCCTACACAGTCCCGGAAAACCAGCAAAACGAAAAGCGCTATCTTGTCTATTTCCATATAGATAAAGTATTGCCTTTGATTGGTGGAAAAGGATAGCGATGCATAACCACAAGCACCCTGATGTAAGGTCTTTTTTAACAAATCTCCACGCGGACATGCCGCTTACGAAAAAGATATGGCTTATATTGAAGAATAATCTTAAAAAGATTGTAACCATGAGCAACTGCTGCGGCCACCCCGGTGAACCGGGCTGCTGACAGGCAGATGACAAACCCACCGGTCGGTGAGATGATTGGATATCAGGACTAAAGGAGGTCGGTTAGGGCCTCCTCTAAAGTCGGATACTGAAACACAAAACCATTTTCAATGAGCTTCTGTGGGACAACCCTTTGCCCGTTAAGGAAAACCCGAGAAAATTCTCCCAAAACCAACTCAAAAAGTACTGCAGGGATAGTATCAGTAATGGAGCTCTTTTTCAGCACCTTCCTGAATGTGCTGACCATCTCCATATTGCGAACAGGTTCGGGCGCTGTAAAGTTTACTGCACCCGCTATATTTGGATTTTCCAGAAGAAAGCGGAAGGTATTCACCACATCTTTCTCGTGGATCCATGAAAACCATTGCTTACCACTGCCCCACATACCCCCGAGATGAAGATTTGCAAGAGCAGAAATCTTCCTCAGGGCGCCTCCGCTTTTCCCCAGGACAATGCCGAACCGGCAGAGCACAACCCGCACTCCCGTCTCTTCAGCCTTTCCCGCCTCTGACTCCCAATCAAGGGCAACCCTCGAAAGAAAGGTGTCCCCGTGTAGAGCGCCTTCATCAATGATCTCATCTCCACAGTATCCGTAATAACCAATGCCGGATGCATTGAAAAACTGTATATTTCTTTTCTGTGCTTTCCGGATGGTTTCCACGATATGCCGTGTCGTAACTATACGGCTATCCAGGATCTCCGCCTTGATTTCATCGGACCAGCGGCGGAAAATGGCAGCACCGGCAAGATTGATGACAATGTCGTGCTCCATCATAATATCCTGCCATCTGCCGGGCTCCATGGGATCACCCGCAACATAACGGACTGACCTGTCGGATTCTTTTTGCTTATTTCCCCGCCTCAGGAGAGCTGTTATTTGGTGTCCCTCAGCCTTCAGACCGTTGATTAAGGCATGTCCGATAAAACCCGACCCTCCGATGACAAAAATCTTCATGTTCTCGTGCCCCGCGCAAACAGCTTTTATTTTCATGCTATTTTATTGCACATTCCTGTATAATGAAACAGATTTTATTGAAAGGTATGTAATTTTGGGGATAACGGCGACGTTGCTATGAAACTTATTCCATCCTTTTCCGTGGCCATGGACATATATGATGTCCTCTACCTTTCCTACCTGATACCCGAATCAAAGGTACAGCCGTATATAACGGGGCCTTTAACTCCGGCAACATTCCGCAATGAAATGGTTTTCCTTTCCATAGTATGTTTTCATAGCAAGGATGTAAGGGTAGCCGGTTTCCCCTTCATAAAATTTTCCTACGACCAGATAAATATCCGCACCTACGTGAGAGACCCGAACAGCGGCAAGAACGGCGTCCTTTTTCTTAACAGCGGCATAACTTCTCCTGTCATGGCATTGTCCACAAATATCCTCGGTTTTCCCTGGGAAAACATACCCTTTCAATTAATGGCAGTGAAGGATGGCAATAACCGCTATATGGAATACAGGGCAACAGGAACATGGAGGGGGAATATCGATATCAGTGTCAAAGAAGACGCTTCCTCTCCCGCCTGTAACGATCTGCCGCCAGACCTCAAAAATACCATTCAGCACATCACAGCCCCGGGGATAGGCTTCTACAATACACGAGGCTGGGTGCTCCGTTTTGAAGTCAAACACACCGAAATTAAGCCTCATACCGGCAATATTCTGCATATAGACTTCCCCTTCCTGACATCTTCGGGTCTCCTCACACAGCACGAAATGAGCAAACCGGACAACATACTTATTGCTGACAAGGGCACATTCACAATTTTTTTGCCGCCGCAAAGAATAAGGACAGAAAAATATATTTAACGACTTGCATTACAATGAAAAATAAAATATTTATATTGCAATGGCAGGTATAACCTCACTTTTAACATTATCGGGGGCAGCTATGATAATACAGGGCGTTTTTGCCGGTTTTCTGGCAGGCATCATAATGGGTCTGACATCTGAAATTCTCTATCGTCTCAAAATCTTCAAATCCAGCCTCTTGCTCGTTGACGGGATGTTTTTCATCCGGTCACTCAGGATAAAACCATCGGATGCCGCTCTATACGCAGCCGGCATTCCCATACACCTGTTAACAAGCAGCGTCTTCGGTGGCGTATATATCATTATATCCGCCATATTGAAGTTTGACGCTTATTCACCCTACCCCGTATCTTTCTACTTTTTTATCATGTGGCTTTCCATGCTTTTTATAGCCCTTCCTGTGGCCGGACAGGGCGTATTCGGAAACAGGCTGCACCGTTCAACGTGGATGGAGCAATTAATCCTCCACATTATATTCGGCCTCGCCTATTTCAAAGCACTCCAGATACTCTAAATATAAACCCTTTTCTTGCAAGATAGGGGCACTTATGGTAAAAATGTATTCTGCGAAAGGCAAATTGATGAAGCATGGAGCGTAGAGAGTATAAACCTGAAAATACAAAGTTACACAACTTCGCAACTTCAAAATTTCGTAACTTACAATTTTAGCTGTGAAACAATTAAAAGGAGATTAGATTATGCAACAACCGGATGTTTCTGCACCAACCGATTTCATTCGTGAAATTATCGATGATAATTTAAAAACAAACAAACATGGCGGGCGTGTTGCTACCCGTTTCCCTCCGGAGCCAAACGGCTATCTCCACATCGGGCATGCCAAATCAATCTGCCTGAATTTCGGGATTGCTGAACAGTATAAAGGGACGTGCAACCTGAGGATGGATGATACCGATCCTGCCGGTGAATCTCTGGAATATGTCGAATCAATAATAAACGATGTTCATTGGCTCGGGTTCGACTGGGCGGAGCGCCTCTTTTATGCATCTGATTACTTTGAGCAGCTCTATCAGTTTGCAGTCAAGCTTATCAGGACTGGTAAGGCTTATATATGCAGTCTGAGCGCGGATGAAATAAGGGAATACCGCGGAACGCTTAACGTGCCTGGCAGAGAAAGTCCTTACCGGATGCGCCCTGTCGAGGAAAACCTTGATCTGTTTGCGCGCATGCGTGCAGGTGAATTTAAAGACGGGACACATGTGCTTCGTGCTAAAATCGATATGTCTTCTCCCAACGTTGTCATGCGCGATCCGGTCATCTACCGCATCAAACGGGCACCCCACCATCGGACAGGCAGCGAATGGGTCATCTACCCTATGTACGATTTTGCCCACTGCCTTTCTGATTCTATCGAGAAAATTACGCATTCAATCTGTACCCTTGAGTTTGAAAATAACCGCCCTTTGTATGACTGGATTGTTAATCAGTTGATTGAAAATAACCGCCCCAACCAGATTGAATTCGCCCGCCTCAATCTCAGTTATACGATCCTCAGCAAGCGGAAGCTCATCGAATTAGTCGAAAACAGGCACGTAGCAGGTTGGGACGATCCACGCATGCCCACCATAGCAGGAATGAGAAGGCGCGGATATATGCCCGAGTCAATCAGAACATTTTGTGCAAAAATCGGTGTGGCAAAGAACGAAAATCTTGTCGATATTTCCCTGCTTGAACATTGTGTCCGCGATGATCAGAACGAACAGGCGCCTCGGGCAATGGCAGTTTTACGGCCTCTACGTGTTGTTATAGACAATTATCCCGAAGGACAGGAAGAAGAGTTTGAATGCGCCAATCACCCTCAGAACCCGGATATGGGTACGCGGAAGGTTCCGTTTTCTAAAATACTTTATATTGAACAAGACGACTTTGATGAGAACCCTCCGAAGAAGTACAAACGCCTTGGACCGGGGCGTGAGGTTCGTCTTCGTAACGCCTATGTTATCAAATATGAAGGTATAGCTAAAGATGAAAAAACCGGCGAAGTACTTGAGCTACATTGCACTTACGATCCGGAGACACGCAATGGTCCGCCGTCAGACGGCCGAAAGATTGAAGGGGTCATTCACTGGGTATCGGCACGGCATGCAGTAACTGCGGAAGTGCGTTTATACGACCGTCTTTTCCAAATCGCTGATCCGGCAGCTATAGGGGATAACCTCTCAGAAAACCTAAACCCGGGATCTCTGGAAACGCTTTCATCCTGCCATGTGGAGCCGTGCCTTAAAAATGCAGCGCCGGAAAGCAGGTATCAGTTTGAAAGGCTCGGTTATTTTTGTGTCGATACGAAGGATTCTCTGCCCGGGAAGCTTGTATTTAACAGGGTTGTTCCACTTCGTGATTCATGGGGTAAAATTGCTGGCCATGAAAATAAAAAATAATATAGTAAAGCAAATGAATCGCAGACCATCATGGAACAGCACCATCGGAAGAAGCGGGATAACGGGCATAATCGCCCTGCTCCTCTTCCTTTGCCCTCTCTTTGCACAGGCGGAATTGACAACCTTCGCCATCATCAGCGACACGCATACAGGATCAGAGGATTCGGTCTACCCTGCCTTTATCAGGATGGTGGAGGAACAAAAAATAAAAGTTATCATCAATACAGGCGACGCCATTCACAATCCCGGAAGATCAAGCCAGTGGGAAAAATTCCTCGAGATTACAGGATCTGGCAAAATACTGCACCTTGCACCCGGGAATCACGACATACAGAATAAAAGGTCACTCGCGGTGTATCTGAAGTTCTTCCCTAAGTTGTACTATTCTTTTTCCGATGGAGACACCCTCTTTGTTATGTTGAACACGGAAATTCCCGGAGAGGAGGGGATGATAGCAGGGGAGCAGCTTGCTTGGCTTAAAACTGAACTGGAACGGCCGTTCCAATACAAGTTTGTATTCCTCCACAGGCCACTCTTTCCAATTGTGTCACTCCATGGCCTCGACCGTTACAAGACAGCCCGGGACGAACTTCATCAACTCTTCGTGCAAAAAGGTGTTTCTCTTGTGGTTTCAGGCCATGACCATCTCTACAACCGGTCCATTAAGGATGGTATTATCTATATCATTGCTGCAGGAAGCGGTGGACAAAGCCAGTTCCTGGCATTTACAGAAACCCGCTATTATTTCCGTTATATTGTGGGAATCAGAACTACCAATGGCTACCTGTTCATCGTCAGAAACATGGAAGGCGGCACAGGGGACGAGTTCTCTGTAACCCGGTGAACGCTTTGTCTCATCATCTAACCCCCCCTTGTAATTCCAATATGCGATTTAATTGACATTAAACCGGATTTTCCATTAGGATGAGCACTGAAAAAATCGACCACTATCTCCGTTATGCACTATAAGGAGCGACGTCCCCTTTTACGGTATCGTCCTACCAGGCTTCAGGGAACGCCATGTTTGTATATATATCCTCAAGCTTACTCTTATGTCCGCGCTCCATCGAAGCAAGCTCAAGAAAAACACCCTTCTGTGTTTCGTCAGTGCTGGCGTTTGCCAATTGAGTATACATCTGCATTGCTTCGAGTTCGTTCTTAATTGCAATTACCAAGCCTTCAATGGGCTTAAGGTCCAAAGTCAGCGGCGGCGTTGGAAGAGCATCCACAACTTTATAATCCTTCGATTCCGAAAAATGCAGAGTATCTGGCGCTCTGACAAGGAACCCCTCTAAAGTAAGCTGGTGTTTTTTCTCATCTTCGGCAAGGTCATTAAAAATGAACTTAATATTTTTGTCCTTAGCGTTATCAGATACCGAATGGTAAAAAACATACGCCTCAGCTTCCCTGTCGATTGCATGGGTAATTATCTTCCTGTATTCTTCCTGATTCATAGTTTTGTTCTCCTTGGCAGAATGCCCACATAATGTATTTGGGGTTATCTGTAACCCTCCTGAAAAGTTGTTTTTTTGATGTATAACACAGTAGTTTCCCGATGTCAAACAACTTTGAAGGGTTGCAGCAGTTCTCGTGAACCTGCAACTGCTTAAGATTGCTTCACTTCATTCGCAATTACAATAAACAATTTCGCAAACAGGCATGTTTTGCAGTTGGCCACGCCGCTGATGGCGAAAATAGCCTTCATCTTGCTTTAATCAAGTCTAATAAATGCCCGGGCACACAAATAAAATACAGGCCGAACAGAGCCACATTGCTCTCGATACAATATACGCCCTGAAGACCTTGCATTCGCCTTTGGTTGTACAGATAATAGACGGGCAATGAGGGGGAGATATGAAGCAACTTCTATCCTGCGCGCCAATTTTACAGACACTCTATATTTAGTAGACGAAAACAGGGTCGATGATATTCTTACAGGAAAAAATGTCAACGATACAAAAACTATACAATCGAGTTTTTGAGCTTGTGAAATGTCTTGTAAGTTATGGCTTAATATCAATAAACAGGGCCGAAAATGGCCTTTAATAAGACCTTTGCATAATTTCAGTTTCCTGGCTTTTCCATCTTTATGATCATA
>CAYMTB010000127.1:0-10346 GCA_964393225.1 uncultured Syntrophorhabdaceae bacterium | reverse complement strand
GTTTTATACCAGATTTTTCATCAGGATGAGCATCTGTGTCGGGCTATTCCCTGCAAACCCGACACCATGCCCTGATGATTCGTCCGGCTTTAATGCTTTACAGCAGTTATTGACATCTCTCACTTTGTTATCCATACTCCTTAAGTTTTCTCCCCTCCCCTGTAATCCTTACTCCCCTATAATCTTTACGAGTACCCGTTTTTTCCGTTTTCCGTCAAATTCGCCGTAAAAAATCTGTTCCCACGGCCCAAAGTCGAGTTTTCCATCTGTGATGGACACCACAACCTCCCGGCCCATCACTGAACGCTTGAGATGACCGTCCGCGTTATCCTCTCCCGTGTTATGACGATACCGGGAGACAGGTTCATGGGGAGCCAGTTTCTCCAGCCACTCGTCAAGGTCCTGATGAAGGCCGCGCTCGTCGTCATTTATGAAAACCGATGCTGTTATGTGCATGGCGTTACAGAGCAGCAGACCTTCCGTTATACCGCTCTCCCTGAGGCATTCTTCCACTTGAGAGGTAATGTTGATATATGCCCTTCTCGTGGATGTACTGAACCATAACTCTTTCCGGTAGCTCTTCATCTGTAGCGTTCTCCTTTTTTTTCTTTTTCTGCCGCATTCCACCTTATCCTGCAATGAAAATCATCCCGGGAATAAGTTTCCGCACGGGCTGTTGAATAACACGGAAAAGAACAGCAACGACGGAGTATACAGAAATCAGGCGTCTATGGACGATCAAAAATCCTCAGGCTTTGAGGTAATCACGGATTTTCTGGAGAAAGGGCATGGCAATTTCAACTCTCAAATAGAGATCGCCTGGCGTAGACGAGCTTCCGCCGGTGCGTCCTAATCCCTGCAAACGAATTGTCTGCCTATGTGAAACACCCGGAGGTATGGTAATGAGAAGATTTCTGGAACTCTCTTTATCCCTGTAAGGTATTTTACCCCCTTCCTTCGCTTGTAAGGCGGTAAGCACCAACTGGTCGCGTCTATCCTTGCCTCGCTGCGTCTGAATCCCTGTGATCTTTTTAAAGGCGTATCCTGCCAGTTTTTGCAGGAACCAGGGGAAGATTCCCTTTTGCTGCACTCCATGCTGCATATGGCCGGACCATACGAAACCACGTCCAAAGATGTTTCCTCTTCTGAATTCAAAGGTACGGTAGCCGGATCCATAGGATTCTCTGAAGACATCTTCAAAACCCCTGAACCCGAATAACCGTGAAATCTCCTCAAATATCTGATTAATATCGGACCCTCTGTATATATCTTCCTCGGAATAACCGTCCCGGAATCTGTTATATGCAGAATTACCATAGGTTTGCCGGAGATTATCATACTGTTTTCGTTTTACGGGATCGGAGAGGACGGCATATGCTTCGTTTATCATTTTCATGCTTTCCAGGGCATCTGCACCTCCCCCGTTCCTGTCCGGGTGATACTGAAAAGCGAGACTACGGTAAGCCTCCTTGATCTTTTTGGGCAAGACATCAGTGTCTACCTGAAGAATCTCATAATAATCTTTTTGTTCCATAATCTCCTTATGCGAAATAACTCAGTATACCCTAATTTAAACTTCATCTCCACTCGGAAGGAGTTCCGTTAGCGGGTGCCAGGAAGGCAAGAGCGCTTCTTCTCCAGTCCAATACCGGGATTTCCGTAACACGGTCGCTGTTTCCGGACATGACGCTTTTTCCTATAAAACAACCTGGAAAAACATCAACTATACAAAAATATTCAATCGGAGGGAAAGAAGGCGTTCAGAAAAAGAATCTGCTTAAAATTAACCAATTATTTCAGCATGATAATGACGGACCCGGCTGCAACCAATTCGAACCGCATCCGAAATGCCTGCTCACATAATCATCCAGGTAAATCAGCAATAAATATTATACAAAACATTATCAACCAAAGTAAAACAATTACACACCTTGGGCATGTCTTATACGGCAATATCCCAAGCCTTAAACATCAGCCAAGAAACAGCGAGAAAAGCTTGTCGATTTAACTCCTGAGCCCTTACCTGTTATTGCCCTTTACGGAGGTCTTCTATGTCCCCCTGGATATAAACAATACAATACAAGTGACGAAGAAATTGCTCAAGAGGCTCCTTACAGAGGACATCGAACTGCGCACATCCCTTACGCAGGATGATATGATCATCATGGCCGATAAATCGCAGATGGATCAGATACTCTTTAACCTTGTTGCCAATGCAAGAGATGCCATGCC
Source organism: uncultured Syntrophorhabdaceae bacterium (assembly GCA_964393225.1). Lineage (GTDB taxonomy): Bacteria > Desulfobacterota > Syntrophorhabdia > Syntrophorhabdales > Syntrophorhabdaceae > MWEV01. Next base: position 8,114 of record CAYMTB010000127.1, on the reverse strand, counting down.
GAAAGGAGGGACGCTTACCATAGAGACCTCTATTGGCACTATAGATAATATGTTTACAGTGATGCATGGGTTTGGAGAACAGTGGAAATATATACAGATAAACATTTCTGATACGGGAATGGGTATGGATGAGACAACACGTGAAAAGATCTTTGACCCCTTCTTCACCACGAAAGAGGTCGGAAAAGGAACCGGCCTCGGCCTTGCTACTGTCTACGGTATCGTGAAACAGCACAACGGATACATCACAGTAGACAGTGAACCCAATCAAGGTACCACCTTCCGTATCTATCTACCCGCAGTAATGATGAAAGTCGATAAAGAACAGCAGAAGACAGCCCCTGCTATCGCAAGGGGAACAGAAACGATCCTTATCGCCGAAGACAACGAAGAGGTAAGACGTTTTATGCAAGAAGCACTCAAACGGTACGGCTACAAAATCATAGAAGCCTCAAACGGTGAAGATGCGGTATATAAATTCAAACAGCACCGGGACATAGACCTTAGCATCGTCGACTCTGTGATGCCAAAAAAGAACGGACGGGAGGTCTACGAGGAGATGCACGGGATAAACCCCCATATAAAGGTGCTCTTTATGAGCGGGTATACGAAGGACATCGTCCTCGATAAAGGGATTGAGGATAAGGAGTTCGACTTTATTGCCAAACCATTATCACTCAACAGCCTTCTTCAGAAGGTCCGCGAGGTGCTGGACAAATAAGGAGTAGCATAAATATCAGAAAGGAGTAGCATGATCATAACCAAAAAATCGAGCTTTCTCGGGGCGTGCTTTTTCTCCCTGATTTTTTTATTCGCCTCACTGCCCCATCTGTTTGCCGTGGATCTTTCTATCGAAGAGAAGGAATACCTCCGCAAAAAAAGTACGATCTTCTTCGTCAGCCAAACACGATACCCTCCCTTCGAATTCACAGATGCAAACGGGCAGCATGAAGGCATGATGCTCGACATTGTCCGCTGGATGGCCGTGGAAATGGGCTTTAAACCGGTGTTCACAGATATGACGTTTCAACAGGCACAGGAAGCCGTTCTTTCAGGCAAGGTAGATATACTTACCAGCCTTTTCTACAGTGACAAGAGGAAAGAGAAATTCGAGTTTACCGGAACCATTTTTGAAGTTCCCGTGTCGATTTTCATCAGGACAGAACGAACGGATATCAAAGATCTCAATGATCTGAACGGCAAGACAATTGCCATACAGAAAGGGGACTATGCGAGGGATTTTCTGGAGTCCAAAAAGATACGTTTCAATACACTGGACACAAAAGACTTTGCCGAAGCCACAGATATGGTCATAGCAGGTAAGGCAGATGCAGTCATAGGCGACGAGCAGATTGTCCTTTATCACATTTTCAGCAACCAACTGTCAGCTTATATCAAGAAGGTGGGTGAACCGCTTTACATCGGCAGGAATTGCATGGCGTCGAACAAGGATAACGCCATCCTCACCCGCATCCTGAACAAGGGAATTATTGAAGCCAGAAAACCTGGCATACTGGATAAAATAAGTATGAAGTGGCTGGGAGCACAATTCGGCCATCAGGAATCATTTCTGGAGCGCCATCTCTGGCCCTTGTCTGCTGCTGCCGGAGGCATCCTGTTGTTATCGCTATGGGTGTGGGCCTGGAACGTAAGGTTGCGGACACTGGTCCGGAAGAAGACAGAGGTTATTACCCGCCGCGAGGAGGCACTGCGTGAGAGCAAGCAACAATACGATCGCCTGGTTTCCAACATCCCGGATGGCGTCTATCTCTTGCGCACCACACCAGTCGGAGAGTTTTCCTTCGAGTATGTTAGCCCCAGAATGGCGGAAATGCTTGCTATATCCTCAGAGAGCATCGTAATGGACCCAAAAATAGCATTCGAGCCCATTCACCCCGAGGAACTTGAAGCTTTCAGCAAACTGAATCGGGAGCGGATTGAAGCCCGGCTGCCCTTTTTATGGGAAGGCAGGGCGATCGTCACTGGCACGGTCAAGTGGCTTCGAATTGAATCGCACCCCGAACAGTTGGATAATGGAGATGTCCTATGGCACGGTATCGTTGCCGACATCACCGAGCGCAAACAGGCAGAAGAAGCGCTGGAACAGAGCCGTCAAAACTTTTATACATTCTTCAATACCATAGACGACTTTCTCTACGTTCTTAGTGAATCGGGCAGCATTATCCATGTTAATAACACGGTTATCAGGCGCCTTGGATATTCGGAGACGGAACTCGTCGGGCAATCGGTCCTGATGGTTCATCCGCCGGAGCTAAAAGAGGAGGCGGCGCAGGTTGTTTTGGCAATGCTTGCGGGACAGATATCGTCATGTTTTATCCCGGTAATGACAAGAGACGGGCGGTTGATTGCCGTGGAGACCAGGGTGACCAAGGGGAAGTGGAACGGAATACCGGTACTCTTCGGAGTCAGTAAGAATATTTCGCAATTGAAACAATCGGAGGAAAAATTTTCCAGGGCGTTTCACTCAAGTTCAGTATCAATGGCTATCTCTACCATGGATGACGGATGCTTTCTTGATGTAAACGAAACCTTTTTGACAACCATGGGTTTCTCTCGTGAGGATGTAATCGGTAAAACCTCAATTGAACTGGGAATATTTATTAATCTGGAAAACCGGACAGAAACTCACCGTATTGTGAAGGAAACAGGAAGGGCACGCAATGTGGAGGTGCAGGTACGGACCAAAGACGGCAAAATTCTTGATGGCCTGTTTTCTGCAGATACAATTACGATAAATGACACGTCCTGCTTATTGACGGTTATGACCGACATCACCGACCGCAAACTAATGGAAGAAGAGCTTCTCCGTGCCCAGAAGATAGAGTCCCTCGGCATCCTTGCAGGCGGCATTGCCCATGATTTCAACAACCTCATGACGGTGGTCCTGGGGAATGTTCAGCTGGCAATGATGGGGCTGCCGGAGAATCATACATCATATCCCCTTCTCCGGGCCGCCCTGCAATCTGCCGAACAGACCAGGGACCTTACCGGCCGCCTTATAACCTTCTCAAAAGGAGGTTTTTCCGTTAAGCAGATTATTGATGCTTCAGAAGTTCTTCAGGGAGTAGTAAGGAAGATGGTCAAGAGGACCGGTGTCCGGGTCGTCTTCGAAATTGAAAAGGATCTCTGGTCTGCTAAAGTGGATGAGACCCAGATCAGGCAGGTCTTTTATAACCTTACCATGAACGCCATTGAGGCCATGCCCGAAGGGGGAACCCTCACAATACAGGCGAACAATACAAAGGTACAGTCCTCAGACGGTCTCCCGCTAAAGGAAGGATCATACCTTAAAATAATATTTGCTGATAACGGCGCAGGGATCGCCGAAGAAAACCTTCCCCGTATCTTTGATCCCTACTTTACCACAAAAAATATGGGGGTCAATAAGGGGGTGGGGCTGGGCCTGTCAGTCTGTTATTCGGTGCTCAGGAAACACGATGGTCATATTGCCGTCACATCCCGGCCGGGAGAATGGACCACATTTACCCTCTACCTCCCGGCAATGGCCGAGAAGGCGCACAATGTGAAGACAAGGCAAACTGAGCCTTCTTCCCCGAAACGGGTGCTCATTATGGAAGACAAGATACATGTCCGCGTATTGGAACGGGCCTTTCTGGAACAACTGGGATACGAGGCGACAGAAACCGGAGACGGCCGGGAAGCTATTGACCGCTACAAAGAGGCCCTTCTCCTGAACAACCCTTTTGACCTGGTGATTCTGGACCTTACGGTACGCCATGGCCTGGGCGGACAACTGACCATGGAGAGGCTGCTGAAGGAAGATCCGTCCGTTAAGGCCGTCATTGCATCGGGATACGCGGACGAACCGATAATAAAGAATTACAAAGACTACGGCTTCCTGGGGGCACTGAAGAAGCCTTTCAGTTTTGAAGTATTTGAGGAAATGGTAAAAACGGTTATAGATACATAAGAATAATGTATTCCCCTGTTTTATGTGGTAACCGTTGCTTTGTTCGGCATACCACTATGCTTGACTTGTGGTTGCTATACGTAACAAATTCAACTTTCACACTGGTCATTTATACGTATAACAGAGTGATACTACAAAAGCTCATCTGCAAATCTCGACTTCAATAAAATATTCACCGACATTGCAGGATAAACAAGGTCTTATATTGATAGAGACAATATGATGTGTTTGTTTCCATCACCCCCCCCCGATTGATGGTAATCTGCCCTTTTCTATCCCTTTCTTGTGGTACATAAATGGCTGAAGCATTCTGAGGTTAACAATATTCAAGAGAAATGGCAAAACTATTCGATAGAATCACACATCCCCCGGCAACGCCGGGGGGTCTTACCTGGTTAGTTACCTTTCCTACTCATAGAGACCCTCATGTTGAATCGGCCAAGGAGTTTCACATAGTCATGCGAACAGTACTGGCTTCCCCTGTCGAAATGATGGATAAGGCCTCCTTGGGGCTGTTTTATTTTCACTGCCATCAGAAGAGACCTTACGACGAGGTCTTTGGTAATTCTTGATCCCAGGGCATAGCCGACCATTTCACCGTTAAAGAGGTCTTTATGGGCAGCTCTTATCTCAATTTCGAGGCGGGCAAGTTCCATCTGTTCCCCGGCAACATGTTTCTGTTTCTTGCCGGTATCTGAAAACATGCCTTCCTTTGTATCTTTACCCAATGGGCCAAGGTTGACTTAGGAATTGATAATCTCCGCCCTACCTCCGGCATGCTCAACCCTCCCTCTGTAACCATTTTTACTGCTGTCTCTTTAAATTCCTTTGTGAATACACCCTTTGGAACCCTTTCCATTCTGACACCTCCGTCTTTGTATTGTACATTAACTTTGGTGTCCAAAAGCATCTTAGCTCGCACTTCGCTATAGGCCATAATAATTGTCTGTAGACCTTTTGTCTTTGTGACGAATAAGCTTTGGGCTGTATACGAATCAGTCAGAGGTACTATCTGGGAACAATAGCTATGTTGACATCTCAACATAGCTATTATAGTATTCTGATATATAAAGGTGCTATTTATCTCTATAGGGAGGCCGGATGAACGATCCCTCCAAGACAAATCAGGATCTGATCGAAGAGATATCATCTTTAAAGCAAAGAATAAAAGAATTAGAACGATCGAAAACCAACCTGAAGTGGGCAAAAAAGGCATTACAGCAACAACACGAACTTGTGATGGCGCTGGGCCGAACTACCGATCTTCAGGAAAACCTGGCGGTGTGCCTGTCATCTGCATTGATAGTGACGGAGATGGACTGCGGTGGCATCTACCTTGTCGATGAGGCTACAAGGGGTTTTCGTCTTGCCCAACATGTAGGCCTATCCGAAGCTTTTGTCTTGATAGCAAAAACCGTTGAACCTGAATCCCCACATGCCCGACTCATTCATGCAGGGAAGCCTGTTTACATAAAACATAGCGATCTTACCGCCGATGGGCAGAAGCTTCATGAGGGGCTTCGCGCCTTGGCGGTGATTCCCGTATGTCATCAGGGACAGGTCATCGCCTGCTTGAACATTGCCTCCCATGCCATGGATGAGACACCTCGGGAAATCCGCCCGTTGATAGAGTCACTTGCCATGCAAATGGGGAGCTTCCTATCCAGAACAATTATGGTGGAAGCGCTGCGAAATAGTGAGGAGCGGTTCCGAGAACTGGCCGAAACCTTGCCTGAAGCTGTTTTTGAAACAGATTTACAGGGCATGTTAACCTTTGCGAACAGGAACGCCTTCGATTGCTTTGGTTATACCCAACAGGACTTTGCGGGTGGCTTAAAGGCTTTGGACTTTATCGCTACCTGTGATATTGAACGGGCACAGACAAACATCCAAAGAATTATGAATGGGGAAAATATCGGTTTGAACGAGTATATAGTCCGGAGGAAGGATGGGAGCACATTTCCGTCTATTATCAATACATCGGTTATTGTCCGTGGCGGAAAACCTTTCGGATTGCGTGGGTTCATTATTGATATTACCGAGCGCAAACGGGCAGAAGAGGCACTTCGTCAGCGTGAATCCTATCTTTCTGCAATTATCGAAAACCAACCGGGTCTCGTTTGGCTTAAAGACACAGATAGTCGGTTTCTTGCTGTAAATCAAGCATTTGCAATATCCTGCGGCAAGCAAAAAGCAGAAGAACTTGTTGGCAAAACAGATTTGGACATCTGGCCAAAAGAACTTGCAGAGAAGTACCGCAGGGATGATTTCGAGATTGTGGAGACAAAAAAACCTGTCATCGTTGAGGAACTTATCTATGATCAGGGCGAAACACGGTGGTTTGAGACGTTCAAAACCCCTGTTTTAGATGGACAGGGGGTGGTCATTGGCACAACCGGTTATGCCCGTGACATCAGCGAACGAAAGCAAGCGGAGGAGAAACTGCGTCATATGAATGCGTTCCTGGACTCAATTGTCGAGAATATCCCGAATATGATCTTCCTTAAGGATGCAAAAGAACTCCGGTTTGTACGTTTCAACCGGGCAGGAGAGGATCTGTTGGGTAATCCCAGAGAGGACCTGATAGGGAAAAACGATTATGATTTCTTCCCGAAGGAGCAGGCAGACCTTTTTACGCAAAAGGACAGAGAGGCTCTGAACAGTAAGGAGGTTGTGGTTATCCCTGAAGAACCTATCCGCACCCGCTACAAGGGAGAGCGCATCCTGCACACCAAAAAGGTACCGATTCTGGATGCAAAGGGTGAACCCGAATATCTGCTGGGTATCTCCGAGGATATTACCGAGCGGAAAAGGCTGGAAGCACAACTTATGAACGCACAGAAGATGGAAGCTATCGGTACCCTTTCAGGAGGTATTGCCCATGACTTTAACAACATTCTTATGGGTATTCAGGGGTATGCTTCACTTATGATGTTGGACATCAGCGCAGATCATCCGCACTATAAAAGGCTAAAACACATTGAAGAACTGGTAAAAAACGCATCAGATCTTACCGGGCAGCTGCTTGGTTTTGCAAGGGGTGGAAAATATGTGGTCAAACCGGTCAACATGAATGAAGTGATTGAAAAGACCTCCACTATGTTCGGCAGAACCAAGAAGGAGGTTGCCATTCATCGCAAATACGAAAAGGACATCTGGGTTGTAGAGGCAGACCAGAGCCAAATCGAACAGGTGCTGCTCAACCTCTACCTCAATGCCTGGCAGGCTATGCCGGCAGGAGGAGACCTTTCCATTGAGACTAAGAATGTTGTTGTTGGTAAGGATTATGCAAATGGATATTCGATGATACCGGGAAGGTATCTGCAAATATGCATCAGCGACACCGGTGTAGGCATGGACGAGAAGACTAAGGACAGAATCTTTGAACCCTTCTTTACCACGAAAGAACTTGGCAGAGGTACTGGATTAGGTCTTGCAATGGTTTATGGCATTACAAAAAACCATAACGGCTTCATTGACGTCATCAGTGAACCCGGCCGTGGGACTACATTTTTACTCTACTTCCCCGCATCAGAGAAGGGTGTTGTGAAAGAAAAACATGCAGCTCCGAAAATCATGAGAGGCACAGAGACAATCCTTCTTATTGATGATGAACCAGACGTCCTTGCGGTGAGCAGGGAAATCTTTGAATCCCTTGGTTACAGTGTTTACGCAGTGAAAAACGGCGAGGAAGCAATCACTCTCTACAAACAAAAGAAGGACAAAATCGATCTTATTGTCCTCGATATGATCATGCCGGGGCTCTCAGGAAGTGAAACTTTTGACCGTATAAGGGTGTTGAACCCTTCAGCAAAGATAATCCTCAGCAGCGGCTACAGTTTGAACAGTCAGGCACAGCAGATTATGGATAAGGGATGCAACGGGTTTATCCAGAAACCTTTCAATATAACCCATATTTCTCTGAAGATCCGGGATGTATTGGAAGGGTAGACTATAGAAGAGGCAATCTTTATAGGATTACTAGACCATTATCTCTGTATTGATAGCTGAACCTTTTTAGTGTGCACTAAAATGTGCAGTGAATTAACTTTCGGCTGTTTGCTTTCAGGAAGGTTTTCTTGTTTACAATTCTCCTTTTTGATGTAATTAATTATCATATTGTGCAATAGTTATAATTACTACGAAGGTTAACAAATTTTTT
>CAYMTB010000126.1:0-10348 GCA_964393225.1 uncultured Syntrophorhabdaceae bacterium | reverse complement strand
GCCTTCTGCCATACCTTCGTGAAGTTATCCGCGAGGACCAGCATCGACTTGTTGTACTCCATATAAGCCCTTACATTATCTTCGGTGGGGTCCTCCATCGCCCTGCTCATAAGCTCCTTTCCTCTTCGTTCCATCCTTTCGGTGAACAATACGCTGCTTGCGGTCTGCTTCGGGGGTGGCGCTTCCTCTTCTTCAGTCAGAGGTGTCTCTACATGCTCATTGTAGAAAAACCAGCCGTCATCCTTTTCTGTCCACCATAAACTGCCCGTGGTGATCTCGCCCGCCATAAGAGACGTAGCAAAAAAGAATGGCGCTGCAAGGAGTATCGCTGATAATACCTTATTGAGATGCTTTAGCATTTTCTTTGATTTCATCGGTTATATCCTTATATTTTCCATCTATAACGGCTTCCCTTCTCAGTATCAGCACGTTCTTGTTCTTCTTCATAAAATTATCGAGACTTCTGTCCAGTGCATTGAGGAATTCGGCATATTCCTTTTCCAGCTTTACTCCGTCCTGCTCCTTATCTTCGCTGTCCTTATATTTTCTGATGATCTCCTGTTTCTTCTCATCGGTGATTTTCTTTATGTCTGCCGACAGGATGACTGGCATATTTCTGCCGCCGAGGTAATGACCCGAGAGCATACCCGCAGCACCCCCTGATAAGACAGAAACCACTATGATGATGGTCAGATACTTTTTTGTCTTTCTCATGCTTTCTCCTTTGCATGGTATTAATGTTTTAAAAAAAGAAAAACCCGGATTTGCTCCAGGTTTTTTATTCGGTCGTGATTTTCCTGCATGATAACTTTCATGGGTTTTGCCCCTCAGGAATGAGAACTGTGTCCTGTGTGTCCTGTTGCGTTGCCTCAGGAATGAGAACGGTGTCCTGTGTTGAACCCATCATGTTCAAGCCACCGGCGAGGGCCCGGTTAGTGCCGCCGATTATTTCGAAAGGGTTTCCGGTCAGAAGAGCGGCTATACCGAAGATAATATCCAAAGCACCGGATACAAAAGCGGCTGGCTCGACTGAATCTCTCTCTGTTGTTGTGGCCACAAACTGTGTTGTAGTCCGCGGTGTGGCGCAAGCAGTGACAAAAAGCAGCATTATTGACATTGCAATTAATTTTTTCATGGGTTCCTCCGTTTGTATGTTTATATTTTTTTCGTAATCTACTTGTTTGTTATATAGGGGTATTACTTCTGGACCGATAGTAAGCAACTACCGAAATATCGTCTGCGACGGGGAGAGGTTCAAACGAAAAAACTATGAAGGATTAAATCGTTCATATTCCTCGGAGCTTGCTCCGGGGTTTCCGTAAGGAAGTGTCTGAGAAACCTGGGTTTCTCAGGGTAATAAGAATTCATTTACATACCTCGCAGCTCTGCTGCGGGGTAGTTGATTATCAATAAAAAAAATCAGATTCAGTGCTTTGTTTTTCTTCTTTTCCTGACTGTTTGTTCTGTCTTCTGGTCCTGCTGATCTTTTGCGTGGTTCTGCGTCTTCAGCCTTCCGAGCTCATTCATTGCCTTCTGGAGGATCTTATACGCAAACTTCGGGGCAAAAAATCCTATGAACCCGACAAAGAGGATTACAGACGAGAGCACCAGGCAATGGCAAAACATTCCCAGGCGCATAACAACATTGGTAGAGATTTTATTCCATGTGTTTTTTCTGGCAGGCATATTATGTCCTGTTTTCTATCAAATCTGTTGAGTCTCTGGGGGAATCGCTCCTGCGTGCATTCATTGCCTTAGATATTGTCGGCAGATCCCTGATCATTTTCCCGGATTTGCTCTCTGCGAGGCGTATCTCGTAGAGCTTTTGCAGGTTCATCCAGAATTCCGGACTTGTCCCGAAGAAATGCCCGAGGCGCAAGGCGGTGTCCCCCGTTACAGAGCGACGTCCATTCAGGATTTCTGTAATACGGTTTGTGGGCACCTTAAGCTGGCGGGCAAGTTCCGCAGCACTCATGTGCAGTTCTTCAAGCTGTTCAGCGAGATGTTCGCCTGGATGTATGGCAGTGCGTCCCATAATTATATCTCCTTAATGATAGTCCACGATTTCAACATTTGTCGGTCCCCCTCAAAGGCTTTAATCCGGTTTCCTTCGACAAACTCCCGAGTCCGCTTGTCTCTGAGGCTCAGGGTCATCTTTTATTATAATTATAGTTATGCGTTACGTCAAGCATAATTCTATATCTTACGGAAAGCATAATCAAAGTTGAAGCAGCAAAAGAGAAGACAACAACACTAAGCCCTCTTTTTCATTGATTGCCGAATTTGATCATAACCCAATCCGTGCGACAAGACGACGTCAGGCTCGCACACAGCCCCCAAATATCTTGACATGCCCGATAATACCTTGTAGCATTATCCAGTTAGAATAAACCATAAGGAGAGCTTAATATGTTGAATGTAATCAATCCTTTTAACTTGGGGAGCGTGCTAACAGACGATAAGTTTTGTAACAGAAAGAAGGAACTCAACGACCTCCTGACTCATGCGAGGAATTGTGTTAATGTTGTATTGTTCTCTTCACGGCGTCTCGGCAAAACCTCACTTGTAAAACGGGTTATGAATAATATCGCGATAGAGGACTATCTCACTATCTATGTTGATTTTCTCTCGGTTATCAGCGAAAAAGATGTAACAGAAAAGTTTTTTAACGCAGTTGTGAGAGGGGTAGGAGAGAACATAACGGAAAAATCTTTTATAGATAAGGTGAAGCACCTGTTTACGAGAATATACCCATCAATAGATATAGGCCCTGACGGTATATCTCTCTCTGCAAAATACGACAAGTCAGAAACATTCAACCATCTTGTTGATGATATTTTTATAGGCCTGAATAAATATCTTAATAAAAATGACCGCAAATGCCTTATCATCTTTGACGAGTTCCAGGAAATTACAGGGCTCCCGGAAAGCAAACGTGTTGAGGGCATTCTTCGTGAATATATTCAGAACCAGCAGAACATATCTTTTTTCTTTGTCGGTAGCCGCCGCCGCATTCTACAATCAATGTTTACAGATTCAAAGAGGGCATTTTATCGAATGGGTTTTATATATGCTATGGGTAAGATCCCGAATGCTGAATTCATACCTTATGTTGTCGACTGTTTTAGAAAAACCGGCAAGGAGTGCCCGGATACAATAGTTGAGGATATGTATGAATATGTCAGCGGTAATACATATTATATGCAGAAACTATCACATATCCTTTGGAATATGATCATACCGGGGGAAAAGGCGACAAAAGAGATGTTTGATACCGCAAAAAATGAGCTCCTTAAAAGCGAGTCCTCCATCTTCCAGGGAACGTTCGTAGAGATGAATTTCGGAGAAAAAAAGCTGATCCGCGCGCTATCAGCAGAACCCACAGGAAAGCCATATGCAATCGAGTATTTATCAAGACATGGCCTTAATGCAGGCGGAGTACAAAAGAGCCTCAAATCGCTGGTTGACAAAGACGTTATAGAGAAAGAAGATGGTATATACCGATTGGTAGATGCGGTATTTGGCAAGTGGTGCAGCAAAAGGTAAACGAGGTATGGCAACGATTCTGGTGGAAATGGACCATTTTGATGTAACCTACTGGTTTGCACAAAACATTTTCAGACAAACCTCTTGACCTAATTGTCATACTGTAGCCCGGGTAGCAGATAGCGGCTCGCTAAGCGGTATTACGTATAGCAGGAAGGACTCCGCGCGTGACATTACTTCCATCTGATTTGTACCCGAATCTTGTGCCATTGCAAATAAAAAATCTCATCGTGATCATCCCTATCGTGATCGCTGAGAAAAGCACAGTATCTATTACGACTTGAAAACCCCCATTTTCAACGAGGCTGCCGTTCTGTGAATTTCAGTCAACAAGAAAAAACGAATTCCTGCCTTCGATAATCCTGTATGATCTATGTTTCCCTAAAGGTCTATAAAAAAAGGAGATAGACTATGACAGTAAGAGACGCCATTCACATTTTTAAAATATCACAGAAAAATATCCATAGGAAGAGAACCACAGACAGCTACCGCTACCTTCTTGAACATCTCGAAGATCATTTTACTGATAGCCACGTGGAAGCGATCGCCCCTGACCACATCTACCAGTTTCTGGAGGCTTTAACGGAGCATGCGGCCAAGTCAACCAGGAGATTGCGGTATGCCCAGTTAAAAGCATTCTTTAATTTCCTGATCAATGAAAAAAGACATCCCATGAAGAATCCTTGCCAGGATTCGATCATGGTCAAAGCCTTTAAAAGCCCAAGGATGAAACAGAGGGATATCCTCAGCAGAGAAAGTGTTGATGAAATCATTTATCGGAGCAAGAAGATCAGGGACAGGCTGATTTTGGAACTTCAAGCGAGGTGCGGCATGAGAATAGGCGAGGTCTTGAATCTCAGAGCGTCGGATATTACTGACCGAAAGCTGGTTATTCGGCAACCTAAATCCGGAAAGGATACGGAAGTTGCCTTTATGACGGAATCCATCGCAAAGAGGCTGTCTGAATATGTCCGTAGCTGTCAGCATGATCCGGAGGGCAGGATTTTCCCGATATGCTATTCCTCCGCCTTGTCCATGGTGAGAAAGCTTGGCAAAAAGATCGGAATCCACATTCGGCCCCACGACCTGCGTCGATATTCGGCCACCTATGCCAGTCGCAACGGCATCCCTCTGGAAGTGGTATCAAAGGTCCTTCTCAGGCATCAGGATCTTAAAACCACACAGATGTACCTGGGGAAAATCACCGATACGGAAGCAATAAGATGGATGGATGTGCTGCACGGTAATTAATGCATCTAACTGACCTTTGGGGAATCATTTTATTTTAGACGCCGACTACCATCCAGCATCTGTAAGGATTGCCAGATGCTATACGTAGCAAAACCTGCTTTTTCTCTTAATATTAGTTATTTATACCTGTTTTCCTTTTGTCTGTTTTTTCTCTCTCTTTCACAATACCTTCTTCTTGTAAATATAGTATATGATCATCCGCCGCATTCAGTCTTTTTTGGAGTAACCATCCATCTCTGCATCCTGCCTGGCTCCACTGCATGACCACCTCGATGCGTTATAGCAGTCCGCTGTGCTTTCAGGTTCGATACTCTGCAATATCGCCGGGTCGTGGTAATGTGGCTATGTCCCAAGCGGAACGGATGGAATGTATTAAAATAATCGAGGGGACTTCACGTCCCCTCGATTGTCAAATCTTTTTAATCTCGCTATAAAACGCTATTTTGTGTCTGTGCGGTATTTGAATGAAATATTGAGCCTTACACGGTACGCAGTTACTTTCCCGTTTTCCATTGTTAAATCCTGCTTTATCACCTCTGCTACGCGTAAATCTTCCAGTGACTTCCCTGCTGTTTCCACTGCAAGTTTCGCAGCATCTTCCCATGACTTCGCGCTTGTTCCTACAATCTCAATGATTTTGTAAATACTTCCCGGCATAAGCACCCTCCTTTATTAATTTTTGGATAAGACATTGCTTTTAATGAGTCGAAGTATAGGAGAGATGTTTTTACTTGTCAAGCTTATTTTGCATCCTACAGGAGGAGCTTGACACATATAACTTCATGTGCTATTACTCTAAATAAGAGGCACTCATAGCCAAGTATGGCATGAAGCCCGCAGCAACTTTGCGAGGTGGAATAAAGGTGAAGCACGCGATGTTTTTGCGAGCAAATCAACTCTGGGTGCCCCTTGCTTTACAAAAAAAGTCATAGAACTGTTTCCTTTTGTTCATGGTAACCAAGATATAAAAATAAAGGTAGATACAACCCTGATAAAACTCAGGATTGTATCTACCTTTATGCTAATCGTTCACAGCTTGTTTATTCCTGGAAGCTCTCCAGTCTCTTTTGCCTTGACGTGTGCTTCAGCTTTCTCAGGGCTTTGTTCTCAATCTGACGGATACGTTCGCGGGTAAGCCCAAAGACATTGCCCACTTCTTCCAAAGTATAATCGGTATTCTCACCGATACCGAACCTCATTCTGATAATCTTCTCTTCTCTCGGAGTAAGGGTTGACAATACTTTGCTTATCTCTTGCTTAAGAGAGGTATCCACGAACATCACATAAGGTGAAGGGGCTTCAATATCTGCGATGAAATCACCGAGTGTGGCGTCATCATCTCCGATCGGGGTTTCGATTGATACGTTTGCATTGGGAATCTTCATGATCTTTCTGACTTTCTCCAGGGGAAAACCGGCTTTCAATGAAATTTCTTCGAGGTTCGGCTTTCTCCCCAGTTCCTGGAAGAGGGCTATGCTCGCCTTGCCGATCTTATTCGTAATTTCATATATATGAACCGGCACCCTGATGATCCGTGCGTAATCTGCAATTGCCCTCGTCATGCCCTGCTTTATCCACCACGTTGAGTATGTTGAGAACTTGTAGCCTTTCTGATAATCATATTTCTCAGCGGCCTTCATGATGCCTATGTTCCCTTCCTGGATAAGGTCAAGGAAAGAAAGACCTCTGTTCATGTATTTCTTGGCAATATTGATGACGAGCCTAAGGTTTGCCTCAACAAGCCTGTTCCTGACGATCTTCAGTACGTTATCGATTTCGCTGAGTTCCACCAATTTCTGTCTTATGATCTTCGCCTCGCCATCGTCCACGAACTTAGTCTGCCGTGCGGTTTTCCTGATAATCTCTACGAGAATCTTCTTGTTGAGTTTGAGGTTAAGCAGGACTTCTTCTGTCTTGTTCTCAATAGTCTTCAGGTTTTTCTCAAGTTCCTTCCTGCTTGGCCCATTCGTTCCTGGCAGTTTGCTTTTGATTTCTTCCTTTTTATCGCAGAGGCTTTTTATCATATTGATGGAGGATATGGTTTTCTTCTTATATTTCTCCTCATCTTTTTGCGTATAGTTCATTTCATCGATGTTATTGATCACAGTTACTATGTTTACGGTCTCTTCCTTCAGCTGCTGACCTATTTCCAGGAGCTCGTTCACTGCCTGGGGCAGTTCGAACAAGATGTTTTTTGCCTTTCTTTCACCTTCTTCTATCTTCTTTGCTATCTGGTATTCTTCATCGGATGTGAGGAACGATACATGTCCGATATCCTTTAAATAGGCCCATATTATGTTATCTGTTTTTTCGGAAGATAACTTTTCTGCATCCCAGTCCGGACTCTCTTCTTCGCGCGACTTAGCCTTCTCTTGTATCATTTCGACTATGTCAATATTAGATTCTGAAAGAAAGTCGAATACATCTTCAACATCTTCGGGAGAAAAGATGCTCCGGGGGAGAATATCGTTGATTTCATCGGACGTAAGAAAGCCTTTCTCCATTCCTATATCTATGAGTTGCTTGATTTCCGTGAAATTCTTTATTATCATTCTCGGCCCCAAAAGTAAAAATGCCCTTTTACTGGGAAAGGGCATTCAAATTTATGTGCATGATTTATTGATACGTATTGTATAACACCTGTTTTTGCCTTGCGTCAAGGTCGTTTAGTAAACTGAATTCACCACCTGTCTTGTCTGATATAGACTGTTATCGGCAAGAATTCACATAGAGACTTTTTTTGCCGGTCTCTCTCCAATGCTGCAAAAAAACCATTTCAATATCTCAATTCTTGAAAAGAATGTGACGATAAAGTAAAATAATACACTGTGTACGCAGCGAAGCGTGACGTCAGGGGGCCGATTACCGAAAAGACATTCTGCTGAAGGAACGGGTATATTGTGAACAATAAAAAGACTGTAGATGATTTTCTTAAAGCAAAGAAGTTGACCCGGGAAGAACGGGAAGTCTTCAAAGATATTATACAGGAAACAAAGGATCGGGAAGAACAGATTACACAGTTTTCCCAGCAGGTCAAGGACAGCTATATAAGGCTTTTTGCAGAAATAAATATATTTTTTGAGAAAACAGTTATTCTGAGCAGAACCTTAGCGCAAACTCTTGACGAGATGGAAACCAATTATTTGAGATCCCTTCCTGCCGATAGGTTCTACCGGGAATAGGTTTATACCGCCCCTTTTACATAAAAACTTACTTTGTGATATAAGGCTCTGCCCTCTGCAGAAACGTTGCTCATTCGACAACCTCTGCAGAAACTATCATTGTCCTCATTGTCTCGCCAATACCACAATTCTTTCCTATTCAAACTTTGCTTTCACTGAATTTGAAATATTTTCAATCTCTTCCGGCGTAAGATCAACTTTACTTGTAATATACTGCGTATATTCCGTCAGGTCCATTTGGGAGAAATCTAACGATGCAAGCTCCTGAACAGTAAATCCCCTGCAAATTGGTGGAGAATTGCCTCCCCCCCATCCCATCTGTAACTGTGGTCTGCCCTGCTCTTGTATTATCCTGGCAAGGATACTGTTGAAGCAGCAATATCTATTTGTCGCCTTTGTGAAGAACAGGAGTTTTTCCTCTTTCTTGACATCCACAAAGTGACATAGCTTAAACCCGAGCTTTAATGACGTTTCCATATCCTCTTCCGTACATGCAAACGTCGAATCATAAACCATCTTCCCTATCGAATATGCCAAATACAGCACACCCACAACCGACACAACAGTTCCAATTGCCGAGATCGCCGCCGACGGAGCGATAACTGTCGTGCCTACCGCCTGACCGGCGCCAGTCATTGTCGTTGTCATGGTCGTTGTGCCAAAAGCGGATGTTACTGTGGTTTGGGTTATGCACGTAGCCCCTGCTTCCATTCCCACTGTGGTCGCCGTACCGTATCCTAATGTGGTAGCAAGGTAATTTGCCCCTGCTGTAATATTACTTGCATACGATGCCGCCACTCCTTCAACGCCCAGACTGGCATACCTGTACATACTGTACATACTGGCTGCCATGCTCACATAATCACCGATTGCGAGGCCAATTGTGGTAGGTTTGCAACAGTCTTCCGGGCTTGCCTGACATGTCATCTCCTTACCCGGGAATATCCGTAAATCCCCGCCGTCCGGCATTGAGTCCACCCTCGCCATATTGAGAATTTCCCCCGCCGCTAACGCCTTGCCCAGGTTTAAGTTTGCATCGTATGACGCATCAGCACAGTCTGTGCCTATGCAGCGAATCTCTCCCGAGCAGTTGTAAGCAACGGTATATTTCGTTGTTCTATCAGTGCCGCACGTGTATGTGTGCTCATAGCGTGTACATGGTGTATCCAGACATTGCGAGCTGTAATGTACGCACCCCTCGTCAATAAGAGTCTGGCAGTTGTTTGTGTCTACTTTGCACGAAAATTTTATTCTGGAACACCATACGTCAAAACCTTCCCGTATGCCCGGACCGCCGTTTACCGTCTGCCACGTAATCGGCATCCAGTTTTCATAAGTCGTAAAAGCGTCTGTCAGGGGAGTCGGCGTGGACAGAGTATCGTTGATGGTTGCAGTTGCAGAATTGTCACCAGGAGGGCATATCGTATACCCCGGGGTCAATGCGCTTGCATGATCCTCACAGGTAGGAGCCCGGCAGGGGGTAGGCTCACAGGTGGTAGGATATGTATTGCTTGTTTCCTCCGAGTCTTGCATGAGCCACGTGCAGCCGGCGCACGAACTATTACATTTTGCATAATCCGTAACTTCACATTCTTGCAGCCATCTTTGTACATCATCCATATTGCATGTGCTGTCCGAGCGGAGAAAGACTCTTTCTATTGTCGATGGTTTTGTCACAGCATAGAATTTTGCCCATGTACCGCGCCCCATTCTACTTCCCGAATCTCCCCACGTCGATATGCCGTCTATCCCCTGCCCGAGATACACAGAATTTGGCGGCAATTCTCCCTCATTGCTCACAGAAAAACCTGTGGGACATTGCCCCCAACAGTAGGTGCATCCGCCTATCACAGCGCACATTGCAGCCCGTAGTGCAGCCCAGGGGACGCCGCCGGCGTTCTGGACTTGTCCCAGGTTGATACGGTATAACTCAACATTGTCCTTACAGGTCGCGTATACCTGATTATCGTGAACGGGTATGCTGATCGATTCGCACGGTCCATCGACATCCTCGACCTCTGTGGCGACATACCTGTTTTTTATGACGCATTCCGGAATACTATTGACATAAGCCGTTTCGGTACATGTTTTTGTCTCTGATGTTTCATACTCCGGTATCACCACCTTCTCGCAGTCGGGATATGTGTTCGTTATTAAATCTTTTGACAGAGACCACTGCTGACATTTTCCATCAGCACCCAGGGCAAGGCATTTGTTTCCAAAAGTTGCATCATCGCTCAGGTTGAACTTCTGTCTTTGATCGTAAGCATTCCTCACTGCTTGCGCTTCTTCGCTTACCGGAACGCCCCCCATACCTGACGGATTCGTGTAGTACCCCGTATAGTTTCCTTTATTAGCGATCGCTTCGT
>CAYMTB010000125.1:0-10393 GCA_964393225.1 uncultured Syntrophorhabdaceae bacterium | reverse complement strand
TATTTCACCATATAAGGTTGATCTATGTCAACATGAATAGCGCTCAATAGTGAAAAGTGAAAAGGTAAAGCAGAAGGTTTGAGGTTTGGATGGTTAGCTAAATTTCCAAACATCTAATCATCTGTCGATGACGGTGAAAAGTGAAATTATTGTAAACGCTCCACGCTAACCGCTTTCTTTGCGGCCTTTAAATAAACCCTTACCCTTCGCATGTTTTCCTCATCGAGAATTTTCGAGAGTGCTGAGTCATCGAGTTTCGAAAGATCATCAATGTTTTTTATTCCCTGACCTTTCAGTTTTAAATATTTTTGTAACCCTAACCCTTTAAGATGGAGAAGCTTCATATCTTCCCTTTCCTGGAGACTGAGCAGGTTTGCGTTAATCCCGAAACTTGTCCGAACACCAGCCATTTTCAAATAATTCAGCTTTTCTTTTCCGATGAAGTCGATATCCTCAATTTCAGGTGCGTATGAAAAAACGGTGTACCTGTCGATGAGCGTAAAGGTGATTATGGAGAAAACAAAGGCGATTACGGCGACAAAAGAGAACAGCCTCCGAGATGACCTGATGCCGACAAGAAAATTTACAAAGGCAACTGTTTCAAGCCCGAACACAAGAAAGCCTGTATAACCGGGTATCGGCATTTCGAAGATCTTTAAATCTTCAAAAAAAGGTACCGAGTATATCCATTTTGAAATAGAGAGAAAATTCCACGCTTCCCACAGCAGGCCGCAAATAAGCCCGGAGAACATTGCGGCAAGGAAATTACCGGGGTTTCCATCCGTAAAGTCCTTCATAAACGAGGTGTAGCCTCTTTGATAGTTGCAGCCATCCAGTATCAGCGCAAGAAATATCCATGTGAGGGGAAAGAGGTGGTCAGGGAAAAGGCATATGAGAAAAAGAAACATAATGCCGAGAGATATGGAATAAAACGGATAATGCTTTATGCGGAAAGGTTTTGTTTTTATTTTCTCAAAGAGAGGTTGTGAAAACGTTTTTGTTATATAGATGGCAGGGATTACCGTTCCGTAGGCGAAAAAATATCCTGTGTACCTGTAATAAACCTCTGCCGGCAGGTTGATATAGAACCAATTCTTCAGGCCTATATTCATAATTTCAAATATGCACCAGAAACCACAGGATACAATGATAAGAAAAGGAAGATGCCTGTTCAGGATAAGGAGTCTTTTTGTTTTAATTGCCACAAGCGCATCAATGAAAAATATATATGACCACCATGAAGTGAGGTAGAAGAAATACAGGAATGGTTCCATTTTCTTGAAAAGCATGAGATATCCTGCCAAATGGAGGAGCAATGAAAAGATTATCAGCCATACACATTGTCGGGTGGCACCCATAAGATACCCTGTGATGATATATATAAATCAAATAACCAAATAACAGTAAACAGGATAATAAACTAATAAATCATGATCAAATTCAAATTAAAAATAGTTTATAGCTTGAATATTTGGTTATTGAAATTTATTTGGAATCTGGTGCTCGGTTGTTAGAATTTGTTTATTCAGGAGTTATTAGTGGTTTTTTCAGAGCTTCTTGTTGTATCAGCGCTTTCATCAGATGTCTTTTTTACCCTTACAGCCCCTGTAAATGTTCTGCCATAAAAATCGGACGAAAGAGAATCGATTTTAACGCCAAGCTTATTATGTCCCGAGGATGAGTGGATAAAATGACCTTCTCCAATATAGATGCCAACATGCGTGGGGTATTTTATGTATCTTTTTGTTTTGAAGAAAACGAGGTCTCCAATGGCAAGATCGTCTTTTGTTATTTTTTCGCCTACGTTAAACTGTTCCCGCGCACTCCTCGGAAGCGGAACATCAAATATGTCATAGATCTTTTTTACATAGGCAGAACAATCGAGACCTCTGACGCTCTCCCCTCCATACCTGTATGGCGCTCCCATGAAACTCTTTGCCACCTTTACCAGCATATATTTTTCATCATTGCTTTTCCATGGTTTAATTGATTTGTTGGCAAGTGTTACAAACTCGTCGTCTTTGTCTTCAACGATCTTGGGGATAAGTATGACCTTGCCGGGTTTAAGCTTTTTATCCGCCAGGTTGTTTGCTTCTAAGACATCCTCCAGGTCAACGTTGAACTTTAGGGCAATCTTGTCAATGGTATCGCCCCTTTTTGTCTTGTATTCTACGAACTCGCCGTCATTTTCTGTGATAACAGCCTCAACCGGCTGGGTGTTTCTCGCTTCCTTTTTTGTTTTTGCCGTTGATTTTGTTTTTGCCGTTGCCTTTGTTGTCCCTGTAGAAGCCCCTGAAGAAACTGTTGAGTCGCCCTTTATAGTGATTTGCTGTCCTAAACTCAGTTTGTTTGTTTTTAAATTGTTCTGGCTCTTAAGCTTATCCACTTGAATATTATGCTTCTTTGCGATACTGCATAAGCTGTCGCCCGGTTTTACTTTATATGTTATTGGTGCAGATAGAGCCATGCCATATGTGATTGTAATTATAACGGTGGCTATGATTATGGTCAGGATTGATTTTTTCATGTATTAGTATACACACCTTTTATCAGAATGGTTAAATGTGTGTCAAGATGTTTTTTTGGTAAAACAGATGACAAATGACTCAATGCGTTGCAAACCGCCGTTTTGCGAACGATGCATTTTTATTGATTTTGTAATCTTATTTATTTTATATTCATTTTGTGAAAATTATAACAAATCAAAACCGTTAGGAGGCATATTATGGAGATCGGGAGAGAAATCTTCTGGAATGTGGGAGAAGGGGCAAGGTGGTTATCGTATGCGTTAATGGTAATTACCTTCATTGTTCTCATCGTGGGCCTGAAAAAAAGGTACGCCATGTGGAAGATTGCGAAAGGCAAGTGCGCCCCCTTCGATTTTTCAAAAAGACTGGGAGAAAGGATAGCCTATTTTATCGATAATGGTATTTTTCATAAATCCATTTTGCGTGAGTCGTTTCCCGGTACAATGCACTTTTTTATTTTCTGGGGCTTTCTTCTTCTTGCAATAGGCACAGCACTTGTGGCCATCCAGGATGACGTTATCAGGCCGCTTTTTAAAGCAAATATCCTTCAGGGCGGTTTTTATCTGATCTTCTCTGCAGTGCTCGATGGGGCCGGTCTCGTAGCTATAATCGGCATCATAATGGCAATATGGAGAAGGTATGTTACCAAACCCTCAAGGCTTGACAATAAACCCGATGATGCAATTACGTTGGTCTGGATACTGGTGGTTCTCGTAACAGGCTTTCTTGTGGAAGGTGCAAGGATTGCAACATCAAGGCCGGATTTTGAGGTATGGAGTTTCATAGGCTGGATTACATCCTATCTTTTCCTTGGTCTTGGTCAGGACGGGATTAAGGCTGCTCACAAGTTTTTCTGGTATTTCCACATGCTCATATCCTTCGGACTTATAGCATATATTGCCTATTCAAGGCTGCTCCACGTCATTACGTCATCGCTGAACATGATGTTCAGAGGTGTTGAGGATTCTCCCAGGGGCGCTATTGCACCCATTGAAGACTTTGAAAATGCTGAAGAATTTGGTGTGAATTCCATAGAGAATTTCACGTGGAGACAAACATTTGACCTTGATGCATGCACAAGGTGCGGCAGGTGTCAGGACCTTTGTCCTGCCTATGCAACCGAAAAACCGCTTTCACCGAAGAAATTTATCCAGGACCTTAAGGCCGAGTGGGAGAGAACAGCGGCAGGGGTAAAAAATGAGGATGGCTTAATTGACAAGGTTATTGATGAAGAAACACTCTGGTCATGTACTGCATGTCTTGCCTGTCAGGTAAACTGTCCGGTCTCAATACCTACCTTTGACAAAAACATTGAGATGAGAAGATACCTGACATTGACACTCAGCAAGACAACCCCCGAAACAAGACTTCTTTTCAAAAACCTGCAGCAGAAGGTTGATCCTTATGGTATGGGAAAGAGGCAGAGGACAGAATGGGTAGAAGGCCTTGATATAAAAAATGCCGGTGCAGAAGAAGTTGAATATCTGTACTGGGTAGGATGTGTAGCATCCCTCGATGACAGGAACAGGAAAGTTGCCAAGGCATTTTCCACAATACTCAATAAGGCCGGCATTTCTTTCGGTACCCTGGGCCAGGACGAGACATGCTGTGGCGATCCTGCAAGGAGATGCGGTAACGAAGATCTTTATCTCGGCATAGCACAGGGCAACGTTGAACTCCTCAACGAACTCGGCATCAAGAAGATAATCACCACGTGTCCCCATTGCTACCACACATTAAAGAATGAGTATCCTCAGATTGGCGGAAACTTTGAGGTATATCATCAGGGAGAGTTTCTCTGGAAGCTCATCGATGAGGGTAAAATAGCAGTTAATCCTTCAATCGAAGGAACTATCACATACCACGACCCGTGCTATCTCGGCCGTGCCAACAAGGTTTTCGAACAGCCGAGAAATGTTGTTAATAAAGTGAAAAAGGGCAACTATGTTGAACTGGAAAGAAACCATGACAGAAGCTTCTGCTGCGGCGGCGGCGGCGGCAGGATATGGATGGAAGAACACCATCAGAGAATTAATCACGCAAGAATCGATGAGGCTATCAATGTATCTGCAAATACTGTTGTTACCGCCTGTCCTTACTGTCTGATTATGATGGAAGATGCTATCAAGGATAAGGAAAAGATCGAAACGATGAAGGCAATGGATTTGTCAGAGATATTGGTAAAATCTTTGTAAAGCTTAAAAAACATGCAGTTGAGCCCGGTATATAAAAGGGTGAGGCAAAATGCCTCACCCTTTTATATTTTTGTGGTAAAGTGAAATTATTCTTCCAGGGAAATTGCCTCAACTGGGCATTCTTCTACGCATGCGCCACATTCTGTGCAGAGCTCAGAGTCGACCTTAGCCGTATCGTCAACGGTTATAGCATCGGCAGGGCATACCTCTGCGCACGCTCCACATCCTGTGCAGGCATCTTCATCAATTCTTGCAGGCATTTCTATTACCTCCTTTCTTTTTTAAAAATTCCTAAACAAATAAACAAAAAATGTCAATAAAAAAATGAGGGATTATTGAATCCCGTATTTCTTTTTTAGAAATTCCAGCCCTGTTATTGGGTAAAGCGCATAGATAAGGATATCTTCCATCCTGTCGCTTATTCCCTTTAATGCCTCTCTTGCCTTTGGCAATTCAGGCTCGAGGATATTTCCCGGTCTTGTTTTGATTGGTGTTTCTCCCCTTTCGTAACCCCTTAAGACTTTTTTACTGATTTCTTCGTTTACCTCAACGGGCGGCTTTCCGTAAAGGCCATAAAAATAATCTTTAACCTCTCTGGAAATCATCTTATATCTCCCGGCTATAACATTGAAGACTGCCTGCACACCGACGATCTGGCTTGTAGGTGTTACAAGGGGTGGGTAACCCATGTCCTTTCTCGTTTTGGGGATCTCTTCAAAGACTTCCTTGAGGCGGTTCAAGGCCTTTGCCTGCTTCAACTGGCTGACCAGATTGCTTATCATGCCGCCGGGAATCTGGTGCATGAGAACCCCTATATCAATTACTGAAAACCTTGTTGTATCGGCAAAGGACATATAGTCGGGAACAATGGTTTCAAGATATTCATCGATCTCTGCTATTGTTTCAAGATTAAAGCTGGTGTCGTATGGGGTATTTTTCAGTGTAATAATAAATGGTTCAACTGCAGGATGTGATGAGCGCAGGGCAAAAGGTGCAAGGCATGTATCTATCCCATCTGCACCTGCTTCAATCGCCTTCAGGCAGGACATGGAAGCCATGCCGCTTGTATAGTGGGTATGTAGATGAACAGGTATTTTTATACTGTTTTTAAGGGCCGATATGAGTTCATATGCGTCATAAGGGGAAATGATGCCGGCCATGTCTTTAATGCAAAGGGAATGCGCACCCATATCTTCGACGCGTTTGGCCTTGTTGATATAGTAGCCAATGTTGAAGATGGGGCCCCCAAGCCTTTTTTCTGTGAGCGAATAAGAGAGGGCGCCCTGAACATGCCTTCCGCATTTCTGTATTGCCTTAAAGGCAGTGATAAAGTTTCTTTCGTCATTGAGGGCATCGAATACTCTGAATATGTCAATTCCCACCTCAGCAGCTTTCTCAACGAATGCGTCCACCACATCGTCAGCATAATTTCTGTAGCCCACAAGGTTTTGTCCGCGTAAAAGCATCTGAAGTTTTGTATTCGGCATCTTTTTCTTAAGGAGTCTTACCCTGTCCCAGGGGTCTTCATTGAGAAATCTTGTCATTACATCAAAGGTGGCGCCACCCCAAACCTCCATGGAATAGAAGCCAATGCTGTCCATCTTTTCTGCAATAGGGAGCATATCTCCTGTCTTCATCCTTGTGGCGAAGAGTGACTGGTGGCCATCTCTTAAAGTAAGATCAGTGATTTTGACGGGTTTTGTTTCTGCCATAGTTAACCTTCTTTGAAAAGGAGCGAATAACTATCACGTCCATTTGTAAAAATCAATGGAATATTTTGTGTGAGTCTGTTATTCTAAAGAACTTCGGGATGTAGCTCAGCATGGTGTAGAGCGCTTGCTTCGGGAGCAAGAGGCCGCTGGTTCAAATCCAGTCATCCCGACCATTATAATTAATTATATCAAGATATTAGCGGTAATAAGCTATTACTAAAGCATAAGATGATGTGTTGGAAATTGTCCACATGCTTTTCGTATACAAAAAAGATGATCCCGCACCCCCAAGCTGTTTTATCTCAGATATAAGCTGTTCTTTTGTCTTATTTTCAAAGCCCATTACATATTCCTACACCTATTAGGTATAGGAATAGCATGTTTATTATGCTTCAGGGTTTTAAGAAATCAATGTCTTACTTCATATCCCAGCCGTTCACATAGAATGGATTATAATGGTCTGACGGGATCTGAACAGGTTTCATATGCGAAGATCTCCATTTCATCCAGTACCTTCCCGATACGACAACACCGATGGCAAAGACGGCCTGCACGCTATAAGCAACAAGCTGACCCGGATTATGGAACATCTTTTCGACCATCGGGTCTTCCATAATCATGCTGCCCGCAACCTTACCAAGAATGGCGGCTCCAATCCATGTAATGACCGGGAATCTTTCCATAAGATGTGAAAGAAAGCTGCTCGCAAAAATAACAATGGGGATGCTCATGCCAAGCCCGATAATAAGAAGGGTGAGATTTCCCTTGCTTGCCCCGGCCACAGCAAGAACGTTATCTACGCTCATGACAAGGTCGGCAACGAGAATTGTTGTTATAGCCTTCCAGACATTCTTTATTTTATTTTCTGCGTTTCCCTCAGCACCTTCTTCCAGAAAAAGTTTTACTGCAATCCAGGCAATGAGGAGACCGCCGGCAAGCTTCATAAAAGGAATATCAAGGAGTTTTGCCGCAAAAAAGGTGAGCACAATGCGCAGAAGCACTGCAATGCCTGTACCATAGAGAATCCCCTGTTTTTTCTGTTTATCCGGAAGGGATCTTACCGCCATGGCAATTACTACTGCGTTGTCTCCTGATAGAACAATATTCACAAACATAATGCTCAGAAGCGAAACGGCAAATCCCATATCGATAGTACAGTTGAAAAGGTGTCCCATGTCCATTATATCCTCCGTGGTGTGTTAACTAACTTATTCATGCAATAGTTATAACCGCTTTGCTGTTTTTTATGAATCGGGAGATTCCTGATTGTAGTGCGGGGTTTCCCTGAATCTGGGGGTACATAAGGAGGAACACGGGCAGGCGGAAAGATGGTGTTATATGTTTATTGAAGTCAAGTTTTGCAGCAGATGGGCTTTTGCAGATGAGGTTTTCAAAGTATTCGGGAAACAATACCCCGGCACAGCAATTAAGATTGAGAATCTTAATTCCAGCCTTAAACCTGTTATCAGCCACGTAGTTGGCAATTAATGCAACCACGAGTTGACAATCAGTTGACAATCTATCCTTAAAATATCCTTGTTTTGACGCTACTTCAAACATGGTCTTCGCCCGGATCAAATGGCAAAAATTAAGATTTTGACCGTTACAAAAGAAGATATCGACGGCTACTTTGATTCCCTTGAAAACATGCCTCTGGTTGTTACTCAAGAAGAAGAGCAACTGCTTCAAGCGCTACGAGAGAAAAGTATTGACCCCCAAACAATTATTGACTATATTCTTAGCCTCGACCAGAAATGAAAAATGCGATTTTAAGTCTTTAATATCCAACCCCGCATAACCTTTTGCAAGAGGTATGTGAAATGAAAAAAACCTTATTAATACTTATGGCAGTTTTGTTATTTTTACCGTATCCACTTCAATGTGCCGCAAAGGGCAAAGAAAAAGCCCCCGATGTTTCTTACAGTCCTGAGGACATGATAGAACTCACTGTCGTAAAGAAAGATTGGCTCATAAAAATTTGTAATAAATACCTTGAGTATCCGAAAAAATGGCGCGAGATAGCAAGGATAAATAATCTAAAAAACCCTCATCTTATCTATCCAAAAGAAAAATTGAATATTCCCATTGAACTTTTAAAGGGGACACCATTAGATGGAAAAGTTACGTTCATAAAAGGTGATGCCCGGTTGCAGGACGGAGTCAAAGGAGCATGGGTACCTCTCAAGCTTGATGATAAAGTAAAGCAGAAGAGCTTTATTAGGACCGGGGAAGAGAGCGCGCTTGAAGTCACTTTCGAAGATGGCAGTTCTTTCTTTTTGCGTCCCAACACAGAACTCGGCCTTACAACTGTGCAGAGGAAAGTTACATCACATTTGGTTCGCGATCTCTCTGTCCAGGCCGGACGGGTTCTTACCAAAGTAAGAGAAGCGACTGGGGCAGGATCCCGTCTCAAGATTCAAACGCCATCATCTACCGCCGCTGTTCGCGGAACGGAATTCAGGGTGGCTGTGGACCAGGAGAACAAGGCATTCACAGAGGTGCTGGATGGACATGTTGCTGTAGATGCAATGCAGAAAAAGATTGCATTACAACGCGATGAAGGTACGATGGCAAAAAAAGGTGAACCCCCTCTGGACCCCAAAAAGCTTCTCCCTCCTCCAACGCCGGTTGATCCTCAACCCCAGTATAACCCTCCTGTCAGATTTGCCTTCAGTACGGTTGAAGGTGCAGTCTCATACAGGGTTATGGTGGCTAAAGATAAGGAAGGGAAGGACTTATACCATGAACGGATAATCAAATCAGGCGAAGCAATGGACATCAACAGTATTCCTGACGGCCCGTACTTTCTCTTATCTCAGAGCATTGACAATATAGGACTTGAAGGCCTTCCGTCTGAACCACATCCTTTCAATGTAAAGAAAGAAGACCCGCCAAAACCATATCGCGCAAGCGTCTTAAAAAAAATACAATATGGACATTACGAGACGTCCTCACATCCCCAGAACCTTGGCGCGCTTGCATTCGCAAACTATATACGTGAACGTTCACAGGGGGACATTACTGTCGAGGTTTTTCCCTGGGGACAACTCGGCGGCGAACGTTCAATGGCAAACCAGGTCAAAAACGGATCGCTCCACATCGCTGCTGTTACCGCCGATGTTCTCGGAGACTTTATTCCAGAGTTGAACATCCTTGAACTGCCCTTCATATACCCCGATAGAACGGCTGCCCACAGGGTGATCGATGATAAGGAAGTGAAAGAAAGAATTTCAAAACTTTGCGATGCACAAGGTTTTATATTCATCGGCTATGCAGAGGCTGAACTCAGAGACATTACGAATTCACGAAGACCCGTTAAAACACCTGACGACTTGAGGGGAATGAAAATAAGAACAATCCAGGCCCCCATTTTCATTGACACCTTCAAAGCCCTCGGCGCAAACCCGACCTACCTTCCTTCCCAGGAAATTTACCATGCCCTGAAGCAAGGTGCGATCGATGGACAGGACAATCCCTTAGCCACTGCCGTATTTATGAAATTTTTCGAGGTCAATAAATATGCAACACTGTTAAACCATATCCTGACAGTGCGTCTTGTTGTGGTAAATAAAAAATACTGGGAAACGCTTTCTCCCGAGCAGCAGAGGATTTTCGGAGAGGCGGCAGAGATCCAGACGAGGGTTAACAGGGAAGAGAGCGCAAAGAATATGGCCGAGGCCTTTGTTAAGGCAAAGACCCAGCTCGTTGAAATTGCAGGATTAACAGGTGCGGAACGGGATGCCTTCAGAAAAGCGGTGAAGCCCCTTCTTAATAAATACAGAAATATCTGCGGGGCGGATTGGTACGATTTTTTCATGAGCAAGGTAGACCCGCTTTCCGGGAAGAAATAACCCCAAATATGTCGTTAGGAAGGTGTCGGGGTATCCAGGAGCAAACCGTCGAGAGGCGAGGAAGCTTGGTCTTTTGCTGTTAAGCAAAAGTTCCGAAGCCGAACGCG
>CAYMTB010000124.1:0-10441 GCA_964393225.1 uncultured Syntrophorhabdaceae bacterium | reverse complement strand
GTTTCATAATATACTCGATCTGTCCCGACAAAGAGTGGGGTGACGCTATGGCAGGGCTGCGGAGCATGTCGATAAGGTTCTGATTATCGGGACCGAAAGACGGGGATGAACCAAAGAAGTCTTTTAAGCCTGATATGATTTTCAGGTATCCCGTTTCTCTTTTCAGTGTAGTATCATCAAAAAGTTCAGAGAAGGTCACAAAGGCGGGATTTATATTGGTGACCCAGAGTAGGAGCATTTCCTCCAGTGCGATAAGCCTGTTCGGGGTATTTAAGGTACTGCCTTCAAGGTAGCGTTCAATATCTGTTTGGTTTTTATACACTGATACCGGTGGAAATTCGTCGGTAAACCTGTGAAGTGCTGCATCAACGGTTTCTTTACCGATATTTTTATATAGCCAGACAAGCGCCTTTTTCATTGCTCCCTGGTCGAATTCTTCCCGATATTTTGCTATAATGTAGTGGAGGGCTTCATCAATAAGACCCATCGCATTTATCTGGCCTGCCTTGACCGCCTGCTCTGGAAAAGCAACAAGGTCCTTTTTCTGGTTGATTTTTTGCGCGAACACACGTGCAGCATGAAAGTTTGCAAAGACAACATTGCCGCTTAACGAAAAAAGTGTATCATCGAACCGGTAAAGGTCTCTTGATTTGCGGGAGATGTGAAATTCCATTATATGCGCAGGAGACATTGAACTGACACATGCTAACATAAGGAAAAAATTGAGTCAACTAACCAGATTTTATCCCTGTATGCAGATAGGTGATACCCATAGTGAGCCTGTATTTTTTTACCTGTTCAAAGCCGATTTCTTCCATGAGTCTTGCGAATTCATCGGGTGCAGGAAAATTCATAATAGAATCGGCAAGATAATAATAGGCACCTGCATTCATGGAAAACCTTTTTGCAAGGTGCGGCAGGATACGGTTCAGATATGTATGGTAGAGCTTTCTGAATATGGATTCTTTTGAAAAGGTCATCTCCAGAACTATTATCTGACCACCCGGAACAATAACCCGTAACATTTCTTTGAGCGCTGATATCCTGTCGGGAATATTTCTGATGCCAAAGGCAATGCCTGCAACATCAAAAGTATTATCGTCAAAGGGTAGGGAAACTGCATCCCCGCGTACAAGTCTTATTCTTATTGAAGAGTTTTTATTATGTATTTTCTTTTGCCCGACCTCAAGCATTTCCTGCACAAAATCTATCCCTGTAACGTTAATTTCGGGATATCTTGCAGCAGCCATAATTGCAAGATCTGCCGTCCCACATGCTATATCAAGCAGCCGATGGGTGTGAAAAAAGCGCATTTTTTTAACGGCAAAACGCCGCCAGGCGATATCCCGGCGCATACTTAGGAAATGGTTGAGAAAATCGTATCTTTTTGTTACTGTAGAAAAGATTTCCTTCACAATTCTTATATGCTCTGTTTGAGTGATTGTACTTACAGAGGGGTATTTATTTTTACAGGTTGTTTTCAATCTTTCTGATGTTTCCTTCTATGGCCTCAATATAAGGATTTTTCATATTGGTGTAATTAAACTCGATATACCTGTACACCGAGTCCATCTTCCTTAAGCGGTCAATCACAGTAATATTATAGAAATCTTTCGTACACGCGAGCAGGTCATTTGCATTCTTGAATGTTTTAACGCCCTGTGCCCGTACCTTCTCCATCCCCACATAATGGTAGGATTCTTCAAACTCCACAAATAAAACAGGTAGTTTTTCAGGGTAATCATCTGCAGCCATCTGGCCGAGGAAATCCGCTGTCCCAAGCGCATACCCTATGATTCGCTCCTCTTCCGAGTCAAAGTGAAGCGCTTGAAAGTTAATATTTACCCCCGTACAACTGATGACATTTGTCAATTGAACAATTTTTTCGTTATCGAATCCCATATCCGATAAATAGCGGCTTGCAAAATCTATACTTCTCTGAATGTGTTCGAAAGTATACTTTGCCCCTGTGCCGTTTATATCGCCTTCTCTTTTTATATAACCGGTATCGTGCAGTAAGACCGCAATTATGCCTGTATCAAAAGATTCCTTTGATATTTTAGGTATATTCCCGCTTTTGTTCCAGCCATCAATAATTTCTAAAAAAGGGAGGACTATCTGCAGGGTATGTGTGAGATCGTGATACCTTGCATCACACCTTTGAAACCCCTTCCTTTTACCATTGAAGAGGTCAATCACGTCGTTCAGCACTATTTCTATGATCCCGATATCATTATTGGTGTAATTGGATTTGTAAAACGATTTTATTTTATCTGCAATATATTCCGGGGATATCTTTCTTGGGTTAAATGCCAACGTTATCTCGCAACTGCATTACCGCATGAGCGCCTTCTTATTTTATGTATATCACTTTTGCGGGAAAAAAGTAATGCTTAACTCTTTTTTTTCAGATAAAAAAGATAATAGTTTTTAAAAACCACACCATATACGACGATTGTGAGTAATAGACTAATAAGTAGAGATGCATAAACTTTACTGCCCATAATGTATTTTAATGCATACAGCAATACAAGTAGAGTAAGCCCGGCCAGTAAAGATTTTATTATATCTCTCGCAGTTTTTCTCATTAACCGGTAATGAATTTTTTTCTTAAGATATATAAAAAGCATGAAAAAATTGTAAAGAGAAACAATGGAGGTGGCAATGGAAATGCCGAGGTTGCCGAATGGGGCCATAAGAAACGCTGCGAGGATTGCATTTATTGCAATTGATGTTATGCCGATAATTGCAGGTGTTTTCATATCATGGAAGGCATTGAAAATTCTCACAAGTGAGATTGATAGCGCGTAAAAAAGGAGCCCCGTGCTGTACCCGAAAAGAGCCTTATTTGTAAGGAGCGTTTCTTTTGAAGTGAAAGCCCCTCTTTCGTAGAGAATCTTTATGCAGATATCGCCCATGGAGCAGAGAAAAATAGATGCAGGGATAAGCGTGATACAGAGCAGAATTATGGAACTGTCTATGTTTGCGTAGATACCTTCCCAGTCATCTTTGTGGTAGAGTCTGGATAGTTTCGAGAATGTAACCGTGTAGATGGGGACAGCGAAAAGGCTGAATGGAAGTATGAAAATCCGGAAGGCATATGAAAGGGAGGCCACTTCTCCCTGTGGAAGATATGATGCAATGATCCTTCCAATGAAACTATTTATGGGCACAATAGATGTAGCGATAAGGGCACCCAGGAAAAGCCTTTTTGCTTCCCTTACCGCAGGGTGCTTGAGAGTAAGAGAAGCTTTGTATCTGACGTTAAACCTTCTCAGATAAGGATACTGGACCATAATCTGAAGAACGGAACCTCTAGTAACGCCGATGGCGAGGCTGTATATGCCGTAGGTTTTGCTTAATAGCAGAGCTGCAAGAATAAAAATAATATTCCATATGATTCCTGACATTTCAGGGGCAGCAAAATGTTCCTTTGCATTGAGAAAGGCTTTTATTACCGAAAGTATTGTATGCAGACTGATAACGGGTATCATTATGATAAACAGTTTTTTAGTGACAGCCTTTGCTTCAGGGTTGAATCCCGGGGCTATCAAATCTACTATGGTTGCGCTGAAGATGAAGAATATGAGCGATATGAAAATTGTTATAATTATGGAAAGATTGATAAAAGTAGAATATATTGCGGAATAATCCTTATCATTATGTAAGTATTTTGAGCATACAGGCACGAGGAAGGCGCTCGTAGCCCCTGAGAAAAAGAGGGTTTGTATCAGTTCCGGGAAGTTGAATGCCACAATAAAGGCGTCCACCAGGAGTGTTGCACCGAAAAGATATGCCTGTATTGCCTCCCTTACATATCCGAGCGGCCTGCTGATCAAAGTAATTATTGTGATTACCGACCCTTTTCTGATTATGTCGATTGCAGGGTTTTTATGGAAAGCTTCTTCAGATATTTTCTCGTTCAATATTTTTTCTCTTAACCATTTTCCGCAGTTTGTTAATGGCCTTTTGTTCCAGCTGTCTTATCCGTTCCCTTGTAACTCCGAATACCTTTCCTATAGCCTCGAGTGTTTGCGGTTCATCTCCATCAAGACCGTACCTCATCATGATAATTTTTTTTTCATCGTTTGTTAATGTGTCAAGCCATGAAGCGATCTCTTCAACCCTCTTTGCATGCTCAAATGCCGATAAAGGTTCCTCAAATGATGTATTCGGCAGGGTATCCTCCAGTGTGAGTTTGCCGTCGTCGCCAATTAGGGTTTCAAGTGAATACGTTTTGATTACTACGGAAAAAAGATTTCTTACAAAATCTATTGGAAGACCTGTCTGAAAAGCAATATCCTCAGATGTAGGTTCATTTTCTCCCTTTTCCGTATAGCCGCTTATGGTTTTCGATATTTTATAAATTCTTGAAGAGATATGGATAGGCAGCCGTATCGTTCTTGAATAATTTGCTATCGCCCTTTCGATGGACTGCTTTATCCACCATGTTGCATATGTCGAGAATCTGCAGTTCCTCGCAGGATCATATTTTTCAACAGCCCTCATCAGACCTATATTGCCTTCTTCTACGAGGTCAAGCGTGGAAACGCCCTGACTTGTATATTTTTTTGCGATTTTTACGACGAGCCTCAGGTTGGCTTCTATAAGCTTTCGTCTTGCTTCGGTGTCTCCCAGGGCTATCTTCCTGGCATATTCCAATTCTTCTTTCAGTGACAGAACGGGGAGTTTTCTAAGTTCATTCAGGTATAGCTTTTCTACCTGAAATTCCTCGTAGTAAGGCAGTTTATAATATTTCCCTTTTTCCTTCAGCTTTTCCACCCCTGTTCCCCTATGAGTTTTACAAATCTGCACCCGCCGTAATTCTCCTTGCTGAATGAGTCTCCATCTTCTCTCGTATAAACTATTAAATCCTGTATAAATTCCTCCCCAACGGGAATAACAAGCCTGGAACCAGGTTTTAACTGTGTGAGAAGCTTTTTCGGCGCTATCGGTGCAGCGGCAGTGACAATGA
Organism: uncultured Syntrophorhabdaceae bacterium; assembly: GCA_964393225.1. Taxonomy (GTDB): domain Bacteria; phylum Desulfobacterota; class Syntrophorhabdia; order Syntrophorhabdales; family Syntrophorhabdaceae; genus MWEV01. The sequence continues at coordinate 5,466 of CAYMTB010000124.1, read as the reverse complement.
TGCCGTCAAAGGGGCTGTGTTCTCTCCACCCTAATGTGCCGTCACTGATTGTTATGATTATATTAGTATATTTCAGGTCATCTAATATTTTCCTTGCTCTTTTGGCAAGTGCCGGGATCCTTTCTATTGAATATACCTGTTCTGCAACCTCTGCAAGGACTGCTGTCTGATAGCCCGAGCCTGTTCCTATTTCGAGGATTCTTTCGTCACCCTTTAGGTCAAGCAGTTCTGTCATCAGGGCAACGATGTAGGGTTGTGAGATTGTTTGCTTTTCTCCAATAGGAGAGGGATAGTCTTCGTATGCCTGCGGCCACAGCGCCTCATCGAGGAAGAGATGTCTTGGTACCTTTTTCATGGCATTGATAACCCGCACGTCTTTTACTCCCCGAGGTACAATCTGGGTTTCTACCATTTTCAGTCTTTTACTTGAGTATTCGTTGAGTATCATAGCGAGAGTTCTTTAGCCCTTTTTGACGCTTTTTCAATTGCTTTTATAATGTTGCCCTTGAATGCCTTCTCTTCTAAATGCGCAAGCCCTGATATGGTGGTGCCTCCGGGGGACGTAACCATCTCTTTCAGTACCGTGGGGTGCAGTCCCTCTTCTTCAAGCATCTTCAGGGTACCTCTCACGACCTGAAAACTGAGCACCTTTGATTTATCTCTCGGTATTCCCATTTTTACGCCGGCATCGATCATCGATTCCAGGAAAAGGAGGAAAAAAGCCGGCCCGCTTCCGCCCATCGCAGTAACAGCATTCATGAGTTCTTCGCCAATTTCGATAATCTTTCCAAGAGGTGTCATGAATTTCAGGACTTCGTCGAGCTCATAATTTTCCACCAGTTTATTGCACGTTAAACCCATTACACCCTCTCCAACCTTTACACAGATGTTGGGCATTATCCTGATTATTTTTATGGGTTTACCTATGGCGGCAGCGATATTTGAAATGGTGATGCCCGCCATAATGGATATAAGAACTTTGTTATCACCAAGGTGTTTGGCAACACCCTTCATAAGCTCTTTTGAATCTTGAGGTTTTACGGCGAGAACGATATATTTTGACAGTTCTGTCAATTCTTCGGGTTTTTTTGTTATCTTCAGATTATATGTTTTTGCTATGAAGTCAGCCCTTTCAGCCTTTGTTTCCAGGCAGGCGATATACTCCTTTTGTATGTTGTTTTTGAGCAGGGATTTTAATATTGCCTCTCCCATGTTCCCCAATCCTATAATTCCAATCTTGTCCAAATTGTTTTCCCCCTGCGCGTAAGTTTTGATTCTGTAATAATAATTACCGTTTTATAACAAATGATGGGAATATTTTAAAGTTAAATTTAGCCGATGGTATATCTGCTCGTTTACATATTTGCCTGAAGAAGCGGCCGCAGGCATTGAGAAGCGGTGGTGATTCATTATTTTCAATGTATTGCGTTTTTGTATTATATTTTTGTATAGTTATTAAATGAAACATACATACTGTTAATTTTAGAATTCCACAATAGTGATGATAAAAATGGGTGAATATGAAAACAATTGAATGGGATAGTTTAATTCTTATCATGTATAAGGATAGAAAGTATTTGAAAAGAATAGTTCAGGGACAGTCATTTCATGGGAAAGGAGGCATCCTGAGCTATTCAGAGCTGATTGGGAAAACATACGGTATAAGGTTCGGACAATACGAGATATTCGAGCCGTCTCTGGAAGATATTGTGATGTATGGGCTGAGGAGGGAGACCCAGATAGTTTTTCCTAAAGACTCCGCATTTATTTGTTTCAAACTGGGTTTGAAAAACGGCTCAAGGATTGTTGAAATCGGTACCGGTAGCGGTGTGCTCACCTTTATGTTTTCACGCATAGCTGGCCCGCACGGAAAGGTTGTTTCTTTCGAGAAAGAAGAGAGACATTATAAGAACGCTAAAAAAAACATGGAACGTTTTGCTGAATGGAATAACGCGGAACTCTATCACAACGAAGAAGTAGATTGCGCGGAGGATGGATTTGATGCAGCCTTTATTGATGTGAGAGAACCATCGATGTATCTCGAAAAATCATATAACCTCTTAAAAGAGAGTGGATTATTGGGTATAATAGTTCCTACAGCAAATCAGATTTCAGATATTTTAAAAGAGATGCCCGGCTTTTTCGGCGATATCGAGGTAATTGAAATTATGTTAAGAAAATATAAGACAGTTGCTGAGAGGGTAAGACCGTTTGACAGGATGGTTGCCCACACGGGATATCTTGTTTTTGGAAGGAAACTGAGGGTAGAGAGCCGGGAGCCGGGAGACAATAACCAGGAGCCATAAATTATGAGATTAATAATATACGCTATGCGCTCCACGCTCTACGCTAATAGATGAAAGATCAGGACAAACCGAAAGAACAGCTTATTACTGAATTGAAAAGAATGCGCCAACGCATTGTTGAGTTGGAAAGGTCTGAAAAAAGACACAAGCAGGTAGAGGAAACACTTAAAGAATCAGAAGAGAAATACCGTGCTCTGGTAAACGATGCAAGCGATGCGATCATGCTGGCAGACGAGAGCGGATATATCCTCGATACAAACAGGAAAATGGAGGATCTTCTGGGTTATACAAGAGAAGAACTTCTTGGTAAAAACATTATACACATCCACCCTGAGGAGGAGCTTAAAAAAACAGTCGCGGTCTTTAAAGATATAATCCGGGAAGGCTCGAGTGCCTTAAACAATGGTTATGTTTTAAGGAAGGATGGTTTAACGGTACCTGTAGATATTACAGGAAGCGTTGTTCGATACGCGGGAAAAAGCGTCGTGCAGGGGATTTTCAGGGATGTCACCGAACGGAAAGATGCAGAGGAGAAGCTCCGTACGAGCGAGACGAAATATCGTCAGCTCATCGATACACTTCAGGAGGGGGTTTGGGTTATTGATGATGAAGCCTGTACGACATTTGTTAACCCCCGTATGGCTGAGATGCTAGGGTATACTGTGGATGAAATGCCGGGAAGACATCTTTTTTCGTTTATGGATAAAGAAGGTGTAGAACTATGCAAGGCAAATCTGGAGCGCCGTCGGCTTGGCATCAAGGAAAGCCATGATTTTGAATTTCTTAAAAAGGATGGGAACAGGATTTATGCTACCCTTGAGGCTGCGCCAATTTTTGATGAACAGGGAAATTACCGTGGATCGATAGCAGGCCTGACTGACATTACCGAGAGGAAAAGGGTTGAAGGAGAGTTAAATAAATCGGAAGAAAAATACCGGAACATCTTCGAGAAATCTCCTATGGGTATATTTCAGTCGACATTCGACGGGAGGTTTGTTGATGTTAACCCGGCTCTTGCACGCATGCTCGGATATGATTCACCGCAAGAGGTTATTGAGTCGATACATAACATCGCTAAACAAATCTATGTGAATCCTCAGCGCCGGGATGATCTTGTTAAACTCATTAAAGCAACCCCTGAAGCCGCGAGATTTGAAAGCCAGTTTTTTATGAAGGACGGTAAAAAATGGGCCGGAAAACTTACAATGCGTGTTATTTATGATGAGAATGGCCAACCGCACCACCTGGACGGTTTTATTGAGGACATTACACAGCAGAAGATAATTGAAGACAAATTGCAGAATACCATGAAACAACTGAAGACGCTTTCCCGCCGCCTTCTGGAAGTCCAGGAGGCTGAACGCCGGTATATTGCACGCGAACTGCACGATGAAATAGGTCAGGTTCTCACAGCAGTAAAGATTAACCTGCAGACAATCGAACGTTCCAGTGATGCCGAATTATCAGTCATGGTCCCGCTGAAAGAAAGCATAAAAGTTGTTGACAGACTGCTTCAACAGGTACGAAGTCTGTCGATTGAACTTCACCCTTCAATACTCGATGATCTTGGCCTGCTCGCTGCATTGAGATGGCACATAGACTTGATATCTCAGCAGGGAGGATTGAGGGGGCAATTTGTAACTAAATTTACAAAAGAACGTTTATCACCTGTTTTTGAGATAACGTGCTTTCGCATTGTCCAGGAGTCATTAACGAACATCCTCCGTCATGCAAAGGCAAAGAATGTATTTGTTGAACTCGGTGAATACAACGGGGAGCTCCATCTTAGGGTGAAAGATGATGGGGTTGGTTTTGATGTCAGAAATGCACGTGAAAAGGCATTAAAAGGGAAAAGCCTCGGTTTGCTCGGAATGGAGGAAAGGGTTATGCTTGCAGGTGGACGGATAGAATTCAAGTCAGAACGCGATAAAGGAACAGAGATCCGCGTATACTTGCCCCTGAAGTTTTTTCCTGCTGGAAACAAAAGGGGTAAAAAAGGTTAATCTTATGAAAAAGATCCATATATTACTCGCAGATGACCATGTGCTCGTGAGAGCCGGCATCAGATCGCTTTTAGAACAAATGTCCGGGATTGAAGTAATCGGTGAAGCCGGAGATGGCCGGGAGGCTGTGAAACTTATCAGGCAGTTAAAACCTGATATTGTGTTGATGGATGTTGCTATGGCGCAGATGAACGGGATTGAGGCAACAGCACGGATAAAAAAAGCTTACAAGGACGTACGGGTTATCATCCTCTCAATGTATTCGAATGAGGAATATGTTTTGCAGGCACTTCAGGCTGGTGCATCAGGATATCTTTTGAAAGATGCTGCAACATTGGAACTTGAACTCGCTGTGAGGGCTGTGTCCCGCAATGAGACGTACCTGAGTCCGGGGGTCTCGAAGCATGTTATAGATTCATACAGGAAACGTATTTTGACTGACCAGCAGCCGGCTGACCAGCTTACTCCCCGCCAGCGTGAAGTCCTGCAGCTCATTGCTGAAGGGCGTACGACCAAAGAAATCGCATCTATTCTCAAGATAGCAATTAAAACCGTTGAGACACACAGGACACAGATGATGGAGCGTCTTAATATCCACGATATCGCAGGCCTGGTCAGGTATGCTATAAGGGTAGGGTTGATCAGACCGCAGTAAGGTTTCTTTTATCAAAATCTAAGGTTTTTACCTGATTTTATTCTTTTCTTAGTCAATATATCCTTGTATATAAATGATTAGAACGCTTATTGTTGATGACAGCAATGTTTTTCTCGAATCCGTTGAATATTATCTGGCAACCTTTCCTTATGTTCAGGTGGTTGACAAGGCTGCATCGGGAAGCGAAGCGATTGAAAAAATAGAAAAATATAAACCTGACCTTGTTCTTATGGATATTGATATGCCGGAAATGAATGGTCTTGAAGTTACGCGTCATGTAAAAATGCAGTCTGATGCGCCGTTTATCATTATTGTTTCGTACCATAACGGCAACGAATACAAAGCATTAGCTATCGATGCCGGCGCTGACGGGTTTGTAAGCAAGGTTGATTTTGCCTTACACGTTATGCCGCTTATTGATAGTATGTTTTTATTTAAAAAGGCAGCAAAGCAATGAAAAAAAATTCCCCTCCCCATCCCCCTCCGCCCTTAACCATGCACC
>CAYMTB010000123.1:0-10442 GCA_964393225.1 uncultured Syntrophorhabdaceae bacterium | reverse complement strand
AACCCTCTAATCGTCAATTTCTAATCCTGCATTTAAGGGCGTGTTTGAGAGGGATAGTCCGACACCGATACGTATCTTAATGGAAATCCGGGTTTAAAAAATTCTCCTGAGATTAAGGCTAAAAAATAGGAGGCATGTGCTATGCCCCCTATTTTTATTTATATGAACTGATGAACTACTTCGTTGCCGGTGCGGGAGCCGGTGCTGCTGCCGGTGCAGGAACTGCCGCCGGTTTGTCAGCCTTCGGGGCCGCTTTCTTCACTGACTTGCTCTTGCTGACTACCGTAGCGACCTTCTTGCCATCCTTATCGATGTAAGAAATGACAACAACTTCACCCGTTTTAACTTCTTTGGCATTCTTGTATGCTGTCCACTTTACATCTTTGATGTCGTAGATTACATCATTGCCCTTCTTGTCTTTTACAACAATGATCCCTTCTTCTTCGCTGATCTTTACAACCTCACCCTTCGACTTCATTGCTTTGACCTTTGCTGCCTTGGCGGGTTTTGTTGCTTTGTCTGTCGCCGTGTCTATCGCTTTGTCTGTTGCCTTGTCCCCTGCTGCCTGTGCCTGGGACTTCGCCGTGTCCGTAGCTGCCTTGGCGGCTTTGTCTGCCGGTGCCTGTGCAAATACGGCTGTCACGAATGAAACACTGATTAATACTGTGAGAACAATCATTAAAACTTTCTTCATTTTGGTTCCTCCTATATTTTTTGTTAACTTCATATTGCATATCTATTTGCATATGCTGTGCCGCAAATCAAAAAGGCTATAATCATTACGTATTGATGGTTTTGATGATGATGGCCGGGATTGATTATTCGTGATATGACGGAATGACAGTCCTACTTGTTCGTATAATCAAGAATGTCTCCCTTTTCTTTCATTTTCTTAACCTTGAACCATAATTTATCGTATGACATGTTAAGGAGTTTCGCTGCAAGGGATATCTTGCCTTCCGCTTTTATGACCGCCTTTTTTATGAATTCCCTTTCAATCTCGTCAAAGTTCAAGCCTTCGTCGGGTATTTCCATGTGTTTTGAGAGGTTTTTTCCGCCTTCCTGTTTTACCTCTTCAGGCATATAACTTACACTGATGGTATCTTCTTCACACATGATGTAGGCCCTTTCCATCACTGATTCAAGCTGTCTTACATTACCCGGCCAGGAATATTTCATCAGGAGCTGCAATGCTTCATTGGAAATACCCTTTTTCCCCTCATGCTCCTCATTCAATTTTTTTAAGAAATGTTCCACAAGAAGCGGGATATCCGCCACTCTTTCCCTTAAAGGCGGTATAGAAAAGGCGATCACGTTTAATCTGTAATACAAGTCTTCGCGGAATTTGCCCTTTGCTATTTCGTCCTCAAGTCTTTTGTTTGTTGCTGTAATAATTCTAACATCGAGCTTGATGTTTTCCTTACCCCCGATTCTGCGGACTTCCCTTTCCTGGACGGCCCGCAGGAGCTTTGCCTGGGTATTGAGCGTTAAATCGCCTATTTCGTCAAGGAACAGACTGCTCCCGTTTGACTGCTCAAACAGCCCCGCATGACGGGTCAGCGCACCGGTAAATGCGCCCTTCTCATATCCGAAAAGCTCGCTCTCAAGTAGTGTCTCGGGTATGGCAGCGCAATTAATCGCAAAGAAGGGTTTGTTCCTTCTCGGACTGTTATAGTGGATGCTCTTTGCAAAAAGTTCTTTTCCGGTGCCGCTTTCACCGTAAACAAGGACCGTTGAATTGGTGGGGGCAACCTTTTTCACAATCTTGAAAAGTTCCTCCATTCTCCCGTGAACGCCTACGATATTATCAAGGCTGAATCTGTCGTGAAGCTGGTCTTTCAGCATAATATTGTCTTTCAGGAGTTTAACCTGGTTCATGGCATTGCTGATTACGATAAGCAGCTGGTCTTTTTCAAAGGGTTTTTCAAGATAATAAAAGGCGCCGAGCTTTGTGGCCTCTATAGCGGACGGGATCGAGCCGTAGGCAGTAATAATAATGGTATGGCATGTCCTGCCAAACCTTTTTACCTCTTTAACTACTTCTGTGCCGTCGATATCCGGAAGCCTTAAATCCGTTACCACCAGATCAAAGCAACCGCCTTTAATCTGCTCAATTGCCTTTCTGCCGCAGTCCACATCCTCCACAAAAAAGCCTTCCTTTGTGAGGATGGTTTTGATAATGCCCCTCTGGTTGTTATCATCCTCAACTAAGAGGATATTGCCTTTATCAAGCTTCACGGTACGGTACCTTTATTGTAATTTTTGTTCCCTCTTCCAGCTTGCTTGCTATTGATATTGTTCCGCCATGTTCCTCTACAAACCGTTTTGTAACACTCAGACCGAGTCCGATGCCAAGTTTTTTTGTAGAATAGTACGGCTCGAAGATCTTATAAAGTTCTTCAGGCCCGATGCCCCCGCCATCATCAAGGACGGAGATGAAGGAACAGGAATCTTCCATACCGTATTCAATGTGCACAGTACCTTTATCGTCAATGGCCTGGATGGCATTCAGCAGGAGGTTGATGACGCACAGTCTGGTATATTCCCTGTCGCAATATATGGGCTGGCCGTTATCTTTACAGGATACCTGAATGTCTATACCCTTTCTTACCTTATCCTTTAAAATAAAGAGCACCTCGCTTATGAGGGCTTCCGGTTCAACGAACTCCCTGCGCAAGGTTATGGGCTTGCCAAGGAAGAGAAAATTGTGGATCAGTTCATTCACCCTGTAAATTTCCTTTGTCACATCATCGAGGAGCTTAATGAGCTCTTCCTTGTTTTTGATGTTTTCCTCTGAGATTCTTTCTTTGATATGCCCGACTGATAATGATAAAAAGTTAAGTGGGTTTCTGATCTCGTGGGCTATTCCTGAAGATAGCTGACCTATCATGGAGAGCTGTTCGGTTTTTTTCAATTTTTCTTCCAGCTCCTGCCGCTCGCCCAATTTATCAACCATCTCATTGAAGCTCCGGATAAGCACCCCTATCTCGTCCTTACGGTGACCCTTTTCCCTTATCTTGACCAGCTCACCCTCGGCGATCCTTTTACTCGCCCGTGCTATTTTTTTAATAGGTTCTGTATATTTGTCTGCAATGAGAAGACTCACGATTATACCTATACTGAATACAAAAAAGGTGCTTAATATTCTCTTCAGGTGATTCTTTTGTGAGAGGAGCTTATAGTCGTCCAGCACCATATTGATATGGATATACCCGATGTTCTGCCCTTTTATCGATACGGGCATTATTATATTGTAGAGGCGCTGCGTTTCCTTTTTGCTTTCCTCTCCAAGGCGGGCAGTAATGATCAAATCCTTTTTTCTCCAACTCCTTTTTTCACCAATCTTTTCCTTTGTCCCTATCTTTTTCGGGTCAGAGCTTGCAATGATCTCTGAGCTGTCACTTAAAATAGATATCTCTTTGATGCCCTTTTTATTCAGCATATCCACGTAGCCTTTCAGCCTTTCCGTGCTGCTGCCCTTATATGTCAATTCTTCCACGCTGATCTGGATGGCCTTTGTAATATCGTCTATATTGTCGGTTACCTTATCGATAATCATATCTTCTGATCTTGAATAGATGATCGATAAAGAGCTTATGGAGATAACGAGAAGAAAAAGCAGGATGAGCAGGAGTTGTGTCCTGAGGGACAGGCTTCGGAAAATGTCTTTTACGGAGGAGATAAAGTTCAACTTAATCATAATTTTCACTCATTCCCGGGCTTACCAGCTTTTTGCCGGGCTGCAGATCAGGACAAAAGGCTCAATTCGCCTGTTACTGATTGCCATCCTTCAACCTCTTTTTCCACTAACGCCACCGCATGAACCGCTATACCTTCTTTGCGTCCGGCAAAGCCGAGGCCTTCAGTGGTTTTTCCTTTTAAACCAACTTGCGCCGGGTCTATCTGAAGAATGTTCGATATGGTTTCGATCATAATCTTTCTATAAGGGAGAATCTTCGGTGCTTCCGCAACAACAACAGCATCTATGTTTACTATTTTAAAACCTTTTTCTTTTAAGAGTCCGCCCACAAACAACAAAATATTTCTGCTTTCTATTCCTTTAATGCTCTGGTCTGAATCGGGAAAATGCTGGCCGATATCGCCTTCAGAAATAGCGCCAAGGAGGGCATCGCAGATTGCGTGTGTCAGAACATCACCATCGGAATGGCCCAGCAGACCTTTATTGAAGGGGATTTCAACCCCTCCGAGGAAAAGTTTCCTTCCTTCAACAAGGCGATGCACATCATATCCGATTCCGACTCTCATAAATCTATTACGATTGTTTTAAAAACGATTTCGATCAGGTCTTGACCCTTTATCCTTTTGAACTGTGAACTGTGAACTGTGAACCGTGAACTTATTATCATGTTATCATGCATTGCCTTTTTTCAACTGGGATAGCATACCCTTTGCTATAATGAGGTCTTCAGGTGTTGTTATTTTAATGTTATATGGGGAGCCCTCGATGACTTTCACCTTTTTGCCCATATGTTCGAGGAAGGTTGCATCGTCATAACCGTAGAGTTTCTTGTTCATACCGTCTCTGTATGCTTTTATTATAAGGTCATATTTGAATGTCTGGGGCGTTTGAATATTCCACAGGGAATCCCTTTCCAGGGTCTTAATAACAAACCCTTCCTTGGAAACTGTTTTTATCGTGTCCTTTACCGGAAGGGCAGGTATCACTGCATCAAACATTTCCATCAAAAAAATACCTTTTTCTATGAAGGAAGGTGATACAAAAGGCCTTGCACCGTCATGAATAATAACGATGTCGCAGGGGTTTTCAATGGCTTCAAGCCCGTTTCTCACCGAGTCCTGCCTCAATCGCCCGCCTATGACGAGCTTAACTACCTTGTTGAACTTATATGTCTCCAGGATTTCTTCCTGCATAATCGGGAGGTCTTTCTGGTTCACAACGAGATAAACCCCGTCAACGGGTCTGCATTCTTCAAAGATCTGCAAGGTGCGGACAATGATCGGCTTATTGTCTAAGAGAAGAAACTGTTTGTTTGTAGCTGTGCCCATCCGTTTACCGGCACCGCCAGCCAATACTATTGCGAGTGTTCTCATAATTATCTCACCTGTTCTTCCAGTTTGTATTCGTCAGGGAAATAAAACTCCCTTTCGGCATGTTCTTTGAGTTTTGCGAATATCATTCTGCCCGATGTGGTCTGTAAAACACTCGTTACAACCACATCGACAGCCTTGCCGAGCAGTTTCCTCGCATCATCAACAACAACCATTGTTCCATCATCAAGATAACCTATACCCTGCCCCTGTTCCTTACCTTCTTTCATGATACGGGTATTCATGTGTTCCCCGGGGAGTATGGCCGGCTTCAATGATGTTGCCAGCTGGTTCACATTCAACACTTCCACGCCCTGAAGCTCCGCTACCTTATTGAGGTTGAAGTCGTTGGTAAGTATCTTGCCGTTTAATTTTTTTGCAAGTGCAATAAGCTTTGTATCCACATCTTTCAGTTTTGGAAAATCGTAATCCACTATTTTAACCTTAACAAAGGTCTGTTTCTGCAGTCTGTGAATCACATCAAGACCCCTTCTCCCCCTTGTCCTTTTCATAGGTTCCTGACTGTCCGCAATATGCTGGACCTCATAAAGAACAAACTGAGGGATAATGAATGTGCCTTCCACGAACCCTGTCTCGCATGCATCAGCAATTCTGCCGTCAATGATAGCGCTCGTATCTACTATTTTAGCATTTTCGGCGTCTTCCATATTTTCAAATAAAGGGAGTCTTGAAAGGTCAAGCGTCTGTGTTTTCTTTGCCCCGATCCTGAAGCCGAGATACCCCATAACAAAATAAATGAGCACGTAAATGGGGAGTGTGATAGGTACGTCTTTTATGATTGTCAGGAGGAGCCTTGAAATAAAAAGGTTCGCAATAAGCAGGCTCAGGATGAGGCCTGTCATGCTTCCAATGATCGTCTTGAGCGGGATGTCCTTGAGCTTTTCTTCTGCCTTAATGATAAGGTAGCCGATGGCAAGCCCACAGATGGTGCCGATCAGGCCAAGTAAGTTACTTCCAAAAAGCTCTTTTACAATGAAATGGCATGATACGGTGGTTACCGCTACCAATACAAGTTGAATGAGTATTTCCACAAATCCTAATCCTTATAATTTTTAGAGAAAATACCTTCTATCTCTCCATCAATCTCATCTTCCTGTTTACCTAAGGCAATGGACAACTCTTTTTTAATTAAGTTTCTTGAAATTTCAAACATCTTTTTCTCACCAAAGGAGAGTTCTTTCCATACTTTCAGACTGTAGAGTTCTCTAAGGACCATCGCAACCTCGAAGATTGAACCGCTCTTGATCCGTTCCATGTATTCCTTGTACCGTCTGTTCCATGGTGCATTATCGTGCACAACGTTTCTGTCCTTTAATATCTCATAGACCCTGTTTACCTCGTCTGAACCGATTACACAGCGGAGCCCGGCGGTGTTCATTCCGTCTACCGGAACCATGATTGTCATATCAGTATCAAGGATCCTCATGATATAAAAAGCCTGTTTCATACCTGAAAATTCTTTTTCCTCAATCGATTCTATCTTTCCGACACCATGGCCTGGATAAACAGCCACTTTTCCAACTTCGAACATGATCCCTCCATTCATATTACAGATTTTTCCCTTTTATCCCGATATTCTACCATATTTCTGATAAAATTTAAATAAGTATTTGTTTTCAGTAAGCATTTAACAATGTGAGAAAAATACATTGATGAACATGGAAAATTTCATTATAATCAATCGAATCATCTGTTGGTTTATTAAGACCATTACAAAAGTGCCTTGTTCGCTATTCCCTGTCATTCCTGCGAAAGCAGGAATCCAGTTATTTTAATGTGTTATAAGCTCCGGCTGGAGCCTGTCCCGGAATGTTTGTATCCTGGGCCGGAGCGACGGCATTTTCAGGGGCCTGCAAGGGTAATCGAATATACAAAATGAAATTTAAAAGGCTTGAACTTTTTGGTTTTAAATCCTTTCTGAACAGAACAGTCTTCCATATCAATGACGGCATAACATCAATTGTGGGGCCTAATGGCTGCGGCAAGAGCAATATCGTTGACGCCATTGTCTGGGCCCTGGGTGAAAGGGGCACAAAATCCCTCAGGGTTAAGGATATGGGGGATGTCATCTTCCACGGGAGCAATGGGAGACGGCCTGTAAACATCGCCGAAGTGAGTATAGAACTCGCAGACCTGGACAAAGAATACGTAATCAAAAGGAGAATTTACAGGGACGGCACCAATGAGTATTTATTAAATGGCAGCCAGGTAAGGCTTAAGGATATACAGGATTTTTTACTCGGCACAGGTATCGGATTAAATTCATACGCTATCGTGGAACAGGGCAGAATAGAACACTTTATACAGATGAAGCCCCACGAGAGAAGGGTTGTTATAGAGGAGACCAGCGGCATTACACGTTTCGAGGAAAAAAAGAGAGAAGCTATAGCAAGGTTGGAAGAGGTAAGGGGAAATCTGGAGAGGGTTGAAGATATATACAGCGAAGTAGTGAAATCCCTCGAAAAGGCCGGGATCGAATGGAACAGGTGGAAGACATATAAACTGCTTATTGATAAAAACTCTGAGATTGAATCCTGGATACTTATAGATGGTTATGTGAAGTTGACAAAAAGAACGGCAAAAATACAGGAACGGCAGATAGACCTCGATAAGGAAATTGCTGCAGGGGAAAATGAGAAAAATATTTTAAAAAGTGAACTTGAGACCAAGGAAAAGGAATTTTCACTCACCGACAGTATATTAAGACAACTCGAGGTTGACATAAAAGGTAAAGAAAAGGATATGGAAAGCAAGATCCTTGAGGTCGACTATCTTAATAGAGACAGAAAAAGGCTGGAGGATGAGGTAAACGAGCTCATCAGCAGCAGGAAAGCAATAGCGGCTGATATCGAGAAAAACAAAACGGAGATAGAGGCAATTAAAACGGAGGCAGAGGCGATTACCATCTCATTAAAAGATGGTGAAGGCAGGGCTGGCCATCTGATAAAAACCATTGACGAATTAAAAAATAACAGAGAGGCTCACGAAAAAAGCGTTGAAGAGGAGAGGGTCAAACTGTTTGTTACGATGAGCACCATCACAGACATAAATAATTCTATTAATGATATCGAAAGAATGGCAAGGGAAAAGGAGAAAAGAGAGGCCAGGAGGATTGAGGAAAAAGAGAAGCTTGCACAAAGACTGGGCGTTTTAGAGACAAAGCATAAGGAATTAGAAGGCAGGCTTAAAAATGATACACATACAAGAGAAGCCATTACGCTTAAAGAGCAGGAAGCATTACAGCAGAGAGAAGGTCTCGCAGGTACAATCGCAAAGGCGAAGGGCTTTATAGAGGCGCTTAAAGGGGAAAAGAAGGGAAAGGAAGAGTTTTTAAAACAGATGAGCAGTTTACAGGAGATGAAAAAGGAAGGCCCGCCTGACACAAAAAGGCTGATTGATATGATACGTGTTGATGAAGGAAAAGAAAAGGCCCTTGAGAGGTTTTTTTACAGAGAAATGGATTATTATGTGTTGTCCGAAGGGGATACAAATGCTATTTCTGAAAAGATAAGGCAGTATAATGAAAATTATATATTCTTCCCTGAAAAAGGCATGGCAAGGCTCAGCGACAACGAGGTCAACATCGATGTGAAGTGGATCGCCGGCATAGAAGATGCCCTTGAGAGAATAGCGAAGGGAGAGGAGGGAATATTCCTCAACGAAGACCTTTATATAGATTCGAGGGGATTTATACTACAGGAAAGGGCAGCAAAAAAGATCGATATAAAACAATTCAAAGAGCGTAAACGCGCTGAGAAAGAATTAAAGGCAATAGAGATGGAATTCAGCGAGCGTGTGTCTTCCCTTAAGGCAATAGAGGCGGAATTCAGCCGTTCCAGCGACGTGTATAAGAAAATACAATTTGAACTGGCGAGAAAAGAGGAGTCCATAAAGGGCATAGAAAAAGAGATGGCCGTTCTGGACGCCGGGATAAGGACAGCAGGAGAGAGGCTCCACGAACTGGACACGAGGATCGACTTTTCTGAGGATGCCCATCCCCGGACAGCAGATGGCCTTCTCCTGGAAAAAGAGAAACATGAACAAACAAAGGGCACAGTGGAAGGCAGGATAAAATCCCTTAAAGAAACCCTCGACAGGATAAAGAAGGAGCACGAAAGCATATCATCGCAGTGGCATGAGGTATCGATCAATAATGAACGGAAAAGAAACCGCATCAGGGCGCTCCACGAAGACATAGAGAGGAAGGGGCTGTTCGTAGCAAACCTTATTGAAGACGGTAATACACGGGGGCAAAGGATTGAAGCACTGAAAGATGACATGTTTGAACGTATAAAAAAGATAGAAATAGTAGAAAAGGACTACGACGGGCTGAAAACAGCATCCGAGAAGCATATAATGAGATACGAAGAATTGAAGGCTGTATCGGGCAATCTTCATATGGAGAAACATGCCCTTGAGGAAAAGATGGGAGGTGTCTCCAGAGAGATTGACAGGATAAGAAACAGGAAGGAAAATATTGAAAAAGAATTGGCTATTTTAAACGAAAAGCTGAGTGCTGTTTCTGACAGGCTTCAGACAGCGCACGGCATTAATCAGCCCGAACATGTCAATGTCCCCCTGGATATGGACCTGGAAAAAGAGAAAGAAGCCCTGGATAATGAAATTTCCGACCTCGGAGAGGTAAACTTCCGGGCTGAAAAAGAATATGAGGAATTGAAGGACAGGGCATCGTTCCTTGAGAAGCAGAAGGAAGACCTTAAAATTGCGATGGATTCACTGAAAAAGACCATAATAAAGATAGATGGCCTGTCCAAGGAGATATTTTCTGACACCTTCGATACGGTCAATGACGCGTTTAAGCGCTTTACCGGCATGCTGTTCAAAGGGGGTAAGGGTTATCTTTCCCTCAGCCAGGACAATATCGGGGTAGAAATGTATATACAGCCGCCCGGTAAAAAGGCTGCCCGGATGGAGCTTTTGTCCGGTGGCGAGAAGGCCCTTGTTTCTCTCGGATTTCTGCTTGCCCTCATGGATACGAAACCGTCTCCTTTTTCACTAATGGATGAGATCGATGCACCCCTTGACGATGCAAACCTCATGTCATTAATGGAAATTATCCAGACGATCAGCAACAAAACCCAGATAATCTTCATAACCCACAACAGGATCACCATGGAATCCTCACATAGCATCTACGGCATCACCATGGAAGACGAAGGCATCTCAAAGGTCGTATCTGTCCGGCTTTAAAAGCAGTGAATAGTGAATAGTGAATAGTGAATAGCCAACAGTGAATAGTCGGCAGCAGGCAAAAAACATAGTAAATAAGTAACTAAGTGGCCCTCTTGCAAAACTCACGGCATTTCACGGCAACTTTTTCACACAGATGC
>CAYMTB010000122.1:0-10493 GCA_964393225.1 uncultured Syntrophorhabdaceae bacterium | reverse complement strand
ACTTTTGCATACGCAAAAGACCAAGCTTCCTCGCCTCTCGACGGTTTGCTCAGGAGCGATTTAATTGCGAGGTTATGTTTCGAGCAACAAACCCGACACTATGCTCTAATGATTTATCCGGGGTCATCGCAAAATGGCTAAGCCCTCAGTTTTGCTTTAACGGTATTATGCCGGAAGAACTTTGCAGCTCATTCTTCGCCGGAAACCGTTTCCCGAGTCGCGCCTTCGAGCACGATTGGGACCCACTTGACGAGGAAAAATGTCCCGTAGGGCAATCTGCACTGTTTGAGGAGGTACGACGAGTTTGCAGATTGAATGCATTCCGAGCCTTAGTGGGTATATCGCGCGCAGTGAAGCAGAGAGGGTAAAGGTTTAACGGCGAAGCCGCAACAGTGTTCCGGTATATTCAACTTATTAAGACCGAGGGATTACCAAAAGTGCATGTATTTCCTTGACTTGCTCTCCATGGTTGGGATAACATGTCAAAAATTTTGGAGGTAACCTGTGAGAAAGAAACCATGTATCGTTACAGTATGCTGTCTGGTGTTTTTTGGGTTTTTCCTCCTGAGCAGTTTCGCATCAGCGCAGAAGAAACCGGCTGAACCCGTTATGCTTAAGCTTGAAGGCGCAAAGATGCCCCCGGTACCTTTTTCTCATACCTCACATGTTGAAAAGGGGAAGGTTGAGTGTGTAACCTGCCACCACAAGGATAAAGACGCAAAGGAGCCGCAGGCTTGCGGAACCTGTCATCTCCTCAAAGAAGTAAAGGATAATGCACCCCCTGCAAAGGATGCTTTCCATAAAAATTGCCAAACATGCCACAAGGAAAACGTAGCTAAAGGTAAGACTGCCCCTGTAAAGTGTAATGAGTGTCATAAAAAATAACATTTTTAAGTTTTTATCTTCACTGAGTCTTACAATATTCCTGCTCTGCTTTATCGCTTTTGGTTCAATATTCGGGACTGTCATAAAGCAAAAAGCGGATGCGGAAGAATATCTTTCCTTATACTCGGATACCGCATATACGATCATTAAATCTCTTGGCCTTGACGATGTATATCACTCACCCTGGTTCATCGCCGCAATCGTGCTCTTCGCCGTCAACCTCACCCTGTGTACATACGGAAGGTTAGCCAGACTCATAAAGACAGAAGGCAAGGTGGATCTACCCGAAGAAAGCGAGCTTTCCGGCATGTCCATGGTCTTTCATGTCTGGAATAATGAGAGAGAAAATGCCATCGCCTCAATCAAAAAAAGATACCACACTATTTATGAGGGGGAAGAGGGGGCTGTATTACAAAAGGGTGTTATTTCAAGATACGGCGTATACATAATACACGGGAGCATCCTTATTATACTTATGGGGAGCCTCATCGGCATGCTCTTCGGATATAAAGGGTTTATGACCCTGAGAAAAGGCGAAACAAAAGATCAGCTTATCCTGAGAGGTACGCCTTTGAAAGAGGTGCCCCTTGGATTTTCATTGAAATGCAGGGACTTTCAGGTAAGTTTTTATCCGGGTGGTGAGCCCAAAGATTATGTGAGCAGGGTTGAAGTATCGGATAACAACAGGACAGTGATGGAAAGGGATATAAGGGTAAACAGCCCGCTTTCATACAAGGGTATTAACATTTACCAGTCAAGCTACGGCACTTCCACATCATTTTTATTCACGATTGCCGGAGAACATGTTACGTTAAGTGAACGGGAAACCTATGAAAAAAATGGTCTTGTCATGATGATAGCACGTTTTGAGAGCTCCATTCACAACTTCGGGCCCGGTGTGCTCGTTGCATATTTAGACCAGGGTGAGCCGAAGACTGTATGGTTCCTGAAAGACGTGGAACGGCTGAAGGAACAAAAGATTCAGGGTGTAAATATAAAACTGGAAGATATTAAAGAGGATTTTTATACCGGCCTCGAAATAGCGAAAGATCCAGGGGTATGGGTGGTCTGGACAGGCTTTGCGCTCATACTCTTTGGACTTTATGTGAATTTTTTTATCTATTACAGGAGAATCTATATACGGAACACCCCTGACGGTCTGATTATCGCGGGCATGGCGTTCAGGAACAGGGAAGGGTTTAAAGAGGAGTTCGAAAAATTGAAAAGGAAGGTCTCCGGCAATGGATCATAAAATCCTCGGCGTTGTTACATTGCTTTACCTTTCTATTTTCTTTCTTCACGTCCTTTATTTTGCCGTGAAAAAGGAAAAGATACTCTCCTTCGTGTGGATTCTGCTTTATGTCACCCTCGGGTTACACATGGCAGGACTCGCTGCCCGCTGGGCTGAATCTTACAGGCTCGGCATAGGACATGCCCCACTGTCGAATTTTTATGAGTCGCTCATCTTTTATGCATGGTGTATCGGCTTTGTGCTTGTGATATTGAAAAAAAGACTAACATTCCCGATCATTACCATGATGGCATCACTTATTGCCGTCGGCTTCATGGGCTATGCCTCCATCTCTTCGTCTGTGGAAAGGAAGATACAACCCCTTATCCCTGCCCTGCAGAGCAACTGGCTTCACATTCATGTTATTACCTGTTTTGTCGCTTATGCAGCATTTGTTATATCCTTTATCTGCGGTCTTCTTTACCTCATCAAATGGAAAAATGTAGTCCCGCCGAAGGAGATACTTGAAGAGATAAACTACAGGAGTGTCATGGTGGGTTTCCCGATGCTGAGCGCGGGGATACTGACCGGCGCCGTATGGGCACATTACGCATGGGGTTCATACTGGAGTTGGGACCCCAAGGAGACATGGTCGCTGATAACGTGGATTATCTATGCCCTTTTCCTCCATGCGAGGTTTGTAAGGGGCTGGAAGGGCAAAAGGATAGCATTTATTTCAATCATTGGATTTTTAAGTGTAATCTTTACCTATTTTGGTGTAAATTTTATTCTTTCCGGGTTACATAGTTATGCAACATAAAATAGCCGTTATGTATATGTAATATAAAATTTATTAGGAGGCAGCTTTTATGAACAAGATTGATATCATCAACAAGGTTGCAGAAGACATGAAGTTAAATCAGAAAGTGGCAAAAATGGCCGTTGACACAATCGTGGACACCATAAAAAAGGCGATTGCAAATAGTGAACGGGTAGAAATCAGGGGTTTCGGCAGCTTTACGCTCAGGAATTACAAGGCCTATAAAGGAAGAAATCCAAAGACCGGTGAACTCGTGGATGTGCAGCCGAAAAAGCTTCCATATTTCAAGGTCGGCAAAGAATTAAAAGAAATGATCTGGAAGGACTAAACTACAGATCTCCCCAGTAAGGGTTTAAAGCCTTTTTAACTTTAGCTACAGCCTGGACAACACCATCGGAGGGGCTGCCTTGTGTATTGCTGCTATACAGAGGCGTGCCTCTCATTTCCATGATTACCGCCTTTACAGAGTTGGTAAGCCCTGTCACATCATATCCGCCCTCAAGGGCAAAAAGTGTTTTGCCATTTGAATGCTTTTTGGCAATATCGAGGAGTATACGGGTCATTTCAGCGTAACCGGCTTCTGTTACACCCATACCGCCGAGCGGGTCATTGTAATGTGTGTCAAAGCCGGCCGATACAAGCACCGCCTCCGGTTTATAAAGGTCTGTTATGGGGATAAGTACATTGTTGAACACATGTATATAATCGGCATCATCCATCCCGTGTGACAGAGGAACATTCACCGTATATCCTTTTCCTTCGCCGTCTCCAACCTCATCATAATGTCCGGTTCCCGGGTAGTAGGGGTACTGGTGGGTGGAAAAATAGAGTACACCGGGGTCTCTATAAAAACTGTGCTGCGTCCCGTTGCCGTGGTGGAGATCAAAATCCACTATGATCACCCTCTTCAGGCCGTGTCTTTTCTCAAGGTACCTTGCGGCAACCGCAATATTGTTAAATATGCAGAATCCCATTGCCCTGTTGTGCTCGGCATGATGGCCTGGCGGTCTCACAAGGGCGAATCCGCTTTCAATCTCAGCGTCCATCAATCTGTCCGCAAGATTCAGTGCCCCGCCCACCGCCATACGGGCAGCCTCATATGACATCGGGGACGTGACGGTATCCGGATCAAGTCTCCTCTGTGTCTTACCCATTGTAGCTGCAATGGAATCAATGTAGGAATGTTCATGAATAAGCGCAATCTCATCGTGGGTAGCCATTCTTGGAGGGACATACACTATCCCCTGACTGTCCAAACCGTTAAGCATGGAGTAAATGGATTTCAGACGTCCGGGATTTTCCGGATGGTAATCGTCCGTAATGTGTTCTAAATATATTTCATCTCTTACTATGCCAACGCTCATAACTACCTCCGTATGCTCAGATTATTACCTTTTCCCGCAAAAATCAAGATGTCTTTACAGCTATTTCCCCGCAAATCCTTTAACGTTCAGATGGATAAATTTTTCTCCCATGTCCTCCCGTAATGCAGGGGATGCAATGATGGACACATCTTCTGATTGAGGAACAGCGGTTTGGGTTTGATTATAGCCATACCATGTCCTTCTGCTTTTATCGGTTATTTTAATGCGCCCGTTTTTTATTGTTGTAATGCTCGATGGTTCAAAGAGGAAACAGGGTCTTGCGTTGCCAACACCGAATGGTGATAAACATCCGATAAACCCCATCAATTCCTCGGTAAGGTCTTCAAAATTCGCCCGGGCATCCGTAAAAACCTCCCTTTGCCTGATGTCAATGACACCATTAACACTTCTTTCAAATGCCTCCCTGAAGGGGACCAGGTTGTCTTTTGAAAGGGAAATGCCGCAGGCATATTTGTGCCCGCCGTATTTTAAAAGCAATGGCGAGAGGGAAGATAGAATTTCATGGAGGTTTAATCCGTCTCCACCCCTGCCCGAACCTTTACAGATACCGTCTACCTCGGTTATCACGATAGCGGGTTTGCCGAACATTTCTACCAGTTTCTGCGCAACGATACCGATTATACCAATATGCCAATCCTCTTTAAAGAGAACTAAAGAACGCTGCTTAATCAGGCTGTCCCTGTCTATCCCCGCCACAATCTCTTTCAATATTTCGTTGCCGACTTTCTGGCGTCTGCTGTTTGCTTCATGAAGTGCATTCAGGAATTTATCTATATTACCTTCGTCTTCACAGATAAGAAAATCTAAAGATTTTTTAGGGTCAGACACCCTGCCCGTGGCGTTTATTCTGGGGATAATAATGAAATTCAAGGCATACTCATCGATGCCTTTACTGGGTATAAGTCCTTTTTTGAAAAAGGATTTCAGCCATAGCCTCGGTTTATTTTTCATTGTATCCATGCCGAATTTCACGAGGATTCTGTTGTCTTTTGTAAGCGGCGCCATATCCCCTAGAGTTCCCAGGGCAACAATATCAAGTTCCTGCTTCAGGTTCATTTTGTCCTTCAGCAAACCATCATTATGCATGGCCCTTCTTAAGGCCCACAGAAAAAAGAACGCAACACCGCAGGCTGCAAGCTCTCTTGTGGGGAAGAGGGAGTCCTTCCTCTTCGGATTGATAAGGGCGCATGCCGCCGGGATTATTGCCGGAACTTCATGATGATCAATGACGATCACATCCATGCCAAGTTCGTTTGCGGCCCTGATTTCATCAACATTCGAAGATCCGCAGTCAACGCATATAAGCAGTTTTATGTCTCGGGCCGCAATCCTTTTTACTGCCTCAATATTCAGCCCATACCCCTCTTTTCTCATTGGGAGATAGACCTCTGTTAATAGCCCAAGGTGTCTGAAAAAATTGGTCATAAGTGCCGCTGATGTAATTCCGTCGGCATCATAATCACCGTAGATGCAGATATGTTCCATCTTCTCAACAGCCCTGATTGTTCTGCTTACCCCTTTCTCAATGTCCGGGAGTAAAAAGGGATCAGAGAGGTCGTCGAGTTTCGGGTAGAGGAAAGTCTCCGCCTCTTCAGGGCTTTCCATCCCGCGGGAAACAAGAATTCGGGCAATAAGGTTCGGGACGCCTAAAGATATTTCTATCGATTTTATGAGGTTGTTGTTGTCGGCATTCTCTGTCTGACTTCTGACTTCTGTCTTCCGACTTCTATCAGTCACGTGCAATCCCGATAATATTCCCGATACCCGAACACCCATGAGCATCCAGGTATTCGCCGATTCCTTTGATAATCTTCGGTATCGCATACGGATCAACAAACGTTGCGGTGCCTATCTGGACCGCACTCGCGCCTGCCATAAAAAAGGATACGGCATCCTCCGTGTTCATAATGCCGCCCGCACCGATGATCGGTATGGGAACCGCCTTTGAACATTCGTATACCGCCCTCAGCGCGACGGGCTTCAAAACGGGTCCCGACAGTCCTCCCTTTATGGGTATCTTCCTTGACTTGACATCTACAACCGCTGCGGGCATTGTGTTAATGAGGGTGAGTCCATCAGCGCCACCTTCATGGGCAGCCTGTGCGATCTCCGCTATGTTCCTGACCTCAGGCGTCAGTTTCGCGACAATCGGTATGTTTGTAACACCCTTTACACGTTTTACTATTTCAAATACTGCCCTGGGGTCTTTTCCAAAGCTGATTCCACCTTTTTTAATGTTAGGACATGAAAGGTTCATCTCAAGGGCGACAATAAAAGGGTCAGGTTTAATCTTTGCGGCACATGCAAGGTATTCTTCTTCGGTAAATCCAAAAAAGTTTACGATAACCGGTGTCTTTCTTTTTTTAAGATATGGAAAGTATTCATCAAAGAAACGCTCCACACCGATATTCTGCAAACCGATGCTGTTAATCATCCCGTTTCTTTCTTCCCACACACGCGGTGTGGGGTTGCCGTGATGCGGTTCTGCAGATAATCCTTTTGTAACGTAGACCCCGAGCGTTTCAATGCCCCAGAGCGGCTCAATCTCTTTACCATAACCCAGAGTGCCCGACGCATTCATGACAGGGTTCCTCAGGGTCTTTTTAAAAAATTCTACAGTAAGATTTCCCATAAATCGAATACAGGCCCTTCTTTACATGCCCTTTTATAGGGCTCTTTTTCGTCAATCGTTTTAATCACACAGCCAAAACACAGACCAAGCCCGCAGGCCATTCTCTCTTCAACAAGGACCTGACATGGCGTCCTGTCCTTTTCTATCAGCTTCCGGAGGTTTCTAACCATGCCGTCGGGACCGCAGACGAATATCTGACGATCTTCACCTTTTGCTGATTCTATGCAGCCCCCAAGCAATTCTATAACATTCCCCTTGAAACCGTATGAGCCGTCCAGAGTTGAGACCATGGGATTTAAATGCAGCATATCGTTTATCAGTGGTAGTTCCTCTTTATTCGTACACCCGTAAAATATAGATGCCTTCCTGCCCAGCCTTTTAATGAGTGCATGAACACCGGCAATACCTATACCGCCGGCAGCCACTATATATTTATCTGCTTTTCTGATATGAAAGGCATTCCCCAGAGGACCGAGAACGAGCGTTTTTTCATTTTTCAGGCATTTGCTCAGGATCTCTGTTCCTTTACCCACCACCCTGTACATAAGCGTAAGGGTATTATTATTGTATGCATAGATGCTGAAGGGCCGCCTGAGAAACACCTCGCTGCCGGGAATCTTGAGCATAACAAACTGACCGGGCAATGCCTTGCCCATGGACCCGGACAGCCGCAGTTTAAGCATATAATAATTTGATGCAATGTGTTTATTCTGTATGATCGTTGCTTCTATGTCATCCATAACGTTTGTTTTCAGTTCACAGTTACAGTTCTCAGCCGAAACTGCGAAGTTGAAAAGTTACGAAGTTCGGAAAATAGCATCCTTGTATCCTCGTAACTTCCCATCCTCGTAACTTCGGTTTTTCTTCTTCACTCTCTCGCCTTTACGCTATACGCTCTACGCTCTACGCTATTTCTTCACCGACAGCTTCATCACCAGTGCATCCTCATTTGTTTCCGTATAGTATTTCTTCCGTTTTCCTATAACCTTGAACCCGAATTTTGTGTATAAATGCCGGGCATTTACATTGCTCTCCCTCACTTCGAGGAAAAACTCAGAAATGTTTTTCCTGATAACATGCAAAAACGTGTGAGTAATCAATTTTGAAGCGTATCCTCTTCCCCTATGATCGGGGTGTACTGCAATATTCATTATATGCGCCTCGTCTTCCACAGAATAGAGCATAATATACCCGAGGATTTCACTATTTATTTCTATTACCGAGTTTGTTGAGATCGGGGATTCGATGGTTTCTTCAAACATTCCCTTCGTCCATGGAGATATGAATGACCGTTTTTCTATCTCCAGAATATCCGTCAGGTCATCTTCCCTCATTTCCCTTATTATGTCTTCGGCACATATTGTTAAGGTATTATTTCTTTCGTTTCGCACTTCGCGTTTCGCACTTCGCAATTGCTTTATTCCGCCTTTCTCAATTAGGCTTTTTGCTATTAACTATTCACCATTCACTGTATTTCCGCCTTCCTCATCATCTCCAGATCTGCCGCTGTATTCACGTTTGTGAACACGGGACGTCCGTTATTATAGAAACTTGTGTGATCATTCAATACCTTTACGGTAAGGGAAGGCAATATCCCGGTAACCTTTAGCCTGTTCCGTTCAATGGATGTCAGCATATGCGGAATGCATGATCTGCCATACAAGGCGTGAAGCGGCTCATACCCTTTTTCCGTCTTCGGGATAATAACGTCCTCTCCGTTCATTTCGTTAATCATATAATGAATGGCGTTTCCGTGGATGAACGGCATATCACAGGCGCATACAAAAACATAAGGGTCACGCGAATACATTAAGGCCGATACGATTCCTACCATAGAACCCCGGGCGGGAACAATGTCTTTTATGATGGGTACATCAATGCCTTTGAAAGCGCTGTGATTATTTGAAACAATCACGATATTCTGAAAAACGTTTCTTACCTTGTCAAAGACATACTTTATCAATGCCTTGCCATCTACCTCGAGGGTTACCTTGTCCTGCCCCATTCGCGTGCTGTACCCTCCCGCAAGTATAGCACATGTGATATCCATTACCGGGAATGTATCATGTTTTATCCTTTGAGTAAAGGGACAGATTTGGAGGTTACTCATGTTCATTATAGTGAACTCTAAATACCTGTTTTAAGTTTTCGCTAATAATAATCATTGACAAAAAAAAATTCATTTACTATACTTGCACTAATATAAGTACACAGTGCTGAACAAGCTGAACAGTCATGAACACATCAAAACAAAAATCTATTTCAATTAAAATTTAGGAGGAGGTATGGCAGGTTTACTTTGGTTTACTGAAAAACTTAGCAAGCTGATGAATGTCATCGCTTACGTTGCTTTAACCTTTATTATGCTGCTTACCGTGGCAGATGTTGTCCTGAGATTCTTTGGACATCCCATTGTCGGGACATTCGAGATTGTCGGACTCGGAGGTGCGGTAGCGATCGGTTTCGGCATCCCACTCACTTCCTGGTTGAGGGCCCACATCTATGTCGATTTCGTCATTCAGAAATTCCCGAAATGGGGAATGAACACCATGAATATTCTGACACGGGTTATCGGCATAGTCCTCTTCATCCTCATCGGCTACAATCTGTTCATCTATGCAACAGACCTCTTCAAATCCGGTGAAGTTTCCTTAACCAGGCAGATTCCGTTCTACCCTATAGCATACGGCATGGGCGTTTGCTGTTTTATCCAATGCCTTGTGCTTTTTACCGACATCATCAAGGTCATTGGAGGCAAATATGAATGAGGTAACAATTGGCATCGTAGGATTAGTGATTGTACTTATAATGTTTCTTACAGGCATAGAGCTGGCCTTTGCCATGATCCTCATGGGTTTCCTAGGGTTCGGCTATCTTATATCGTGGAATGCGGCATTCAATCTTCTTGCAAAAGATTTTTATGACGTTCTCAATTCGTACAGCTTTACTGTCATCCCCCTCTTTGTCCTCATGGGGCAGGTGGCATTCAACTCCGGTATTGCCAAAAGTCTTTTTAACTCAGCACATAAATTTATCGGCCACATCCCGGGTGGCCTTGCCATGGCAACGGTCGGCGGCGCCACGGTCTTCAAGGCTATCTGCGGTTCCTCGCCTGCAACAGCAGCAACGTTTGCCTTTGTTGCCATTCCTGAAATGGACCGCTACGGGTATGATAAGAGGCTTTCTACGGGTATTGTTGCAACCGTCGGCACACTCGGCATACTGCTTCCTCCGAGTGTAACCCTTATTATATACGGCATCATTACAGACCAGTCAATCGGCCGGCTCTTTCTTGCGGGCATCTTTCCCGGCCTGCTAATTGCCGTCTTCTTCATAGGTGTTATTTACGGCTGGTGTAAAATAAATCCCGCATTAGGCCCAAAAAGTGAAAAATCGACATGGAGTGAGCGCTTCAAAACGCTGCCGAATGTAATAATGGTTATGGTTATCTTTTTCCTTATTATCGGTGGAATACTTGGCGGTTTTTTCACCCCTACAGAGGCCGGCAGTGTCGGCACGTTCCTTGTTTTGCTGCTTGCG
>CAYMTB010000121.1:0-10572 GCA_964393225.1 uncultured Syntrophorhabdaceae bacterium | reverse complement strand
GTAAATAGATTATAGTTTATAGTAAATGCGTGTTTATTTGCAGGAGAATCAAGGAAAAGAGCATACTTTTTTCATTTAGGATGAAAAAATCATGGATTTATTGAAGGCTTTATTTTTTACATTATTTGTTTTTCTGTCCCTTGTTTTTGTCCGGCCGGTATTTGCAGTCCGCCCTTTTGTGACAGACGATGCCCGCGTTGTAGGAGAGCATCAGGGACAGGTTGAAACCTCTGTACGGTACACAAAAGACTCTTTTACTAACCTGAACCTGGCGGCTATTGGTCCGACGGCCCGATCAGAGGTGACGTTGGGTTTTGTCGATGGCTTCCCCCTCGATACGGATTCGAACCGCAGCTTTTCTGTGACAGGACCGTTAATGCAGTTTAAGTACCTGTTCTGGGAGGCCAAACCAAACGGTTACCCCGGTATGGCAATGGCTGCCGGCGCCACTCCGCCATGGGGCAAAGGCGATTTCAGGCAGGAGCAGTGGAGCGGATTTGCCTATGCCGCCTGGACAGAATCCCTTTTTGACAAGGAACGTGTACTCATCCATGCCAATCTTGGCATATCTACCAGCAGCGAGGTTACCGTAGGCACGTGGGGGCTAGGCACCCAGATCCGCATGATCGGGGGCCTGCACGCGGTTATGGAAGTATTCTGCAATGACCCCTATGCAGGAAAAATTGGAGGCGCGTATCAGGCAGGTTTTCGCCACATAATAAGCGATCATATCCAGATTGATTTTACCGGCGGGTCAGGGCTCTTCGGGAGCAACCAGATCAACTCCTTCGTGGGAATGGGGGTCAGGTTCGTAAGCGATAAGCTGTGGTAAAAATGAATGTATATGTTTTTCAACATTTAAATTTACATTCCCCCTGTTCTGTGCTACTTTTTCTCAAATATATTCGGTAAACAGGATTATTAATGGTTTCTGCAAAAACCTTTCTTAAAATCTCCGCTCTTGTTTTTGTCGCCCTTTTTCTGACCTCCATCCTAACCATCGAGTCCGAGCAGATAGACAGAAATTCCAAAATCAAATTCCCTGTTTGTATAGATTCCGGGGTTGAGCTGGCCTCAACTGCTTACTACGACCCGATACCGTATCTTCTAAATGCTTCTTCGGGGACCTTCCTGTTTCCCGGCACAGAGCACATCATAACTCAGATCTACCTATCTTCCCGCCTTTACAGAGGCCCGCCGGCAGCATATATCGTGTAATAATCCTGCGCGCCTGCCAAAACCTGCCGGCACATAAATGCTAATGCGATATCATCTGGATAATCAGATGAAGTTTTATCAGGCCCGGGTATTGAAGGGAAAACTTTTTTCTGAGGTAGTCAATGAAGCTGATAAAAAAACCGATAACGCATATATGTGCAGTCATACTCTTCATCGCGCTGGCCATACCGCCTGCGGCGCTGTGCTATGAGGAGATCGGGCTTGATGAGGCCCTTGTCCAGTTTTACAAGAGCAACTTTGACGTTGTTGCAAGCAAATATGAGATTGACAAGGCGTATGCCGATTACGTAACCGCAAAGCTTTTGCCGAACCCGAACCTTACCGTCAACTATAACAACCTTGCCATGTCTCAATGGAGCACCCACAGGTGGGATAATACGCAATTAACAGTGCGGGTGGATCAGCTCATCGAAACGGGCGGCAAAAGGGCTTTAAGGGCCGGCGCTGCCTCAGAGATCCTTGAAGCAACAAGAATATCTCATAAGGATGTAATCAGGAACCTTCTCGTCGGCTTCTATAACCTTTATTACACCCTCAACCTCGATGCCCTGAACGTTGAATTCGCCGGGGATGAACTTAACCGCTACAACAGACTGCTTCAGGTTGCAGAAAAACGGTTTAACACAGGGTTTCTCTCTTCAATCGATTATACAAAACTCAAGGTTGCCAAAATCGACCTTGAGAACAGCCATACAAACCTTTCAAACCAGTTGCTCAACGATATTGATTCATTCAGCCTTCTCCTGGGAAGCGATGTACGGCGAAAACCTGCGAGGGTTTATGTACAGGACCGTCATCCGACCTTTGTTGAGGCAGACCTCTTTGCCATTGCAAATGAAAACAGACACGACTTGCTCTCTCTTCTACGTCAGCGCAAGGCAGCCGAGAACAATGTTTCGCTTGCCAAGGCAAACAGGATTCCCGACTTTTACATAGGCGGTGAATACGATTCTACAGGCAACCCGGCCACATCGGGCGTCGGGATGGGCATAAGCGTGCCGCTGCCGATATTCAACAGGTTTCAGGGAGAGATCGCGAAGCGCACCGCTGAAATGCAGCAGCTCGATGTCCAGATTGCAAAGACAAAGAGGAGAATAGCGTCGGATGTGCATCTGGCGCTCAACAATTACAATGCGGCCCTGAAGGTCTTCGAATCCTACAGGGACAATAAGGATCAGATGGATGCCCTCATGTTGAACAGTGAAAAGGCCTTTTCTTTAGGGGGGATCACGGTGCTTGAACTGCTCGACACCCAGAAGACATACAGAGATTTTATCACAAAATATCATCAGGCCCTTATCCAGTCAGTGCTAAACGGGCATCTCATAAAAGTATATACAGGAGAAATAAAATGATGAGGCGGATTGTTCCATCACTCGTTGTACTCATACTCGTTCT
Organism: uncultured Syntrophorhabdaceae bacterium; assembly: GCA_964393225.1. Classification (GTDB taxonomy): domain Bacteria; phylum Desulfobacterota; class Syntrophorhabdia; order Syntrophorhabdales; family Syntrophorhabdaceae; genus MWEV01. The sequence continues at coordinate 7,935 of CAYMTB010000121.1, read as the reverse complement.
TCTCATTTCGGGCTGCGGCAAGGCAGTTGATAAAAACGCAAAAACAGAGAAACAGGAAATAAAAACTTACAAGGTTACTACAGCAGAATTGCTCTCCTACGTTGAAGCAACGGGGAGTATCCAGCCGGATATTGAAGGTACATCCAGGATACTTCCTTACCTTGCCGGTGCTGTAAGTAAAATATTTGTGAAAGTTGGCGATAAGGTAAAAAAAGGAGATCCCCTCATTAGCATTACAAGCCCGGATGTGACAGATACATATTCAAACTATCTGTCAACACTCACACAGTCTAAACAGGCAGAGCGTATATACAACCTCAATAAACAGCTTTTCGAGATCGGTGCGGTTACAAAAAACGACCTGCTGAACAGTGAATCAAACTATAAACAGTTAAACGCTATAGCAGATGGGTTGAAGAGCAAACTAAGCATATACGGCTTTTCAGCGGACAATGACGCTGCCGGACTAAAGCAAAACCGGATGGACACAATGATGATTAAGGCGCCCATGAACGGATATATTGCGGACATCCAGACACACACAGGCGACAAGGTGGACGCATCAACGCCGCTAATAACGATGGCAGACCCCAATAATATAATGGTTGTGGCAAACATATATGATACAGACATTCAAAAAGTAAAAAGAGGGAGTAATGTTACTTTTTATGTAGATGCCTTCCCGGATGTAGCATTCAAAGGCATAGTCACATATGTGAGCGATGTATCGGACGTAGATCTTAAGACCGTAAAAACCTACATCAGAATTATGGACAAAAAAAATCTCTTTAAACACAATATGTTTTTGCAATTAAAAATAGAAGGAGAGAAGAGACAGCTCTCCTTGATCCCGCAATCGGCAATGGTCTATAAAGAAGGAAAATTCTATGTGTATCGTCCAGATAAAGATGGCAGGAATAATCTGAAAGAAATAAAACCTGTCAAAGAGGTCCCGGGAAAACTTATGGCGGTTGAGGGTGTTGCTGAAGGAGAAGAGATTGTCCTTACTGCCATAGAACTGGAAAAACCATGAGAAGACTAACTGTTTTTGTTGCCACCCATAGCGGCATTCTGCTGGTTCTTGCGTTTACCGTATTCATTATGTCGCTTTTTGTCGTAAAAAGCCTGAACGTTGAGGCTTTTCCTGATCCATCTGCACCAAGTATTGAAATTGTTGCCATTTATGAAGGGAAGTCTGCCGAAGAGGTGGAAAGACGGATCACCATACCGATGGAGGTTGGTCTTGCAGGCATGAGGGGTATGGAGCGAATAAATTCAATCTCTATCTATGGTCTTGCAGATGTAAAGTGTAAATTTTCATATGATATTTCATACAGAGAAGCAAAACAGGAAGTTATAAACAGGCTCGCAGGTATATCGCTCCCCGATGGAGTGCAGGGCAATATCATCGCAGGAGACATGGGGGAGGTAATGCAGTATGTCGTCTCCGGTTCCAACAACTTGATGGAACTGAGGACACTCCAGGACTGGACCATAGGCCGTTATATCAAAACTGCCCACGGCGTTGAGGACGTGGCAAGTTACGGAGGGTACATAAAAGCCTATGTTGTCAAGGTAATCCCTGAAAATCTGATAAAATACGGCATAACCCTGTCACAGGTAATGGATGCGCTGTCAAAATCGAATGTGAATGTAGGCGGAAGAACTATCGAGCTGGGCGACCAGTACTATATGGTAAGGGGTATAGGGCTCATAAAAAGTCTCGAGGACATAGAAAATAATGTCGTGATCTATAAAAACGGCAAGGCTGTGCTTATTAAAAACATAGCGCAGGTGAGCCTCGGAAATATCCCGAGAACAGGCATCATACTATTCAATAAAAATGACGACGCGGTAATGGGGAACGTAATACTCAGGAGGGGCGAAAAGAGCATCCCTTCCATACAGTCCATTAACGAGAAAGTCAAGGAGCTGAATACCAAGATACTTCCGAAAGGTATTCAGATATCCCCTTACTACGAGAGGTGGCAACTTATAAGCACGGTAATAAAAAAGGTTATAGAGTCTGCTTCCATGGGCATAGCCCTTGTAGCCATTACACTCTTTGTTTTCCTCGGGAATATCCGTGCAGCTATTATGACAGCCCTTGTTATACCTATTTCACTGGCTATTACCCTTGCTGTTATGGCTGCCACAGGGGATTCTGCGAACCTCCTTTCAATCAGCGCGATAGATTTCGGGATTATTGCAGATATTGCCCTTGTTTTAACCGAAAACTACATACGTGTTGCAAGGAAATACGGCACTATCAGCGGAACCCAGGCAAAGGCAATACACGAAAGGTCACTCGTGAGGGCAACAAAAGAAGTAGGGGTTCCCATTATCCTTCTTGTTTGTATCATCCTAATTGCATTCATTCCCATCTTTACCATGAAGGGTGCTGAAAAACAGATATTCTCACCCATGGCAAAAACATATTCCTATGCCCTTATCTTTACATTGCTGCTAACCTTCACTTACCTCATTGCATCCATCCACACATTTCTTGAAGGACATGAAGGTAAGGGTTTTCGATTTGTCGAAATAATGAGTGAATATTATGTGCGGTGCGTAACATTTTTGATGCAGAGGTCCCGTTTCGTTCTTCTTGTCACTGCCGGTGTGATTCTTGGCGGGTTTATAACCAGCTTTGCTGTAATCGGTACCCAGTTTCTTCCAAAAATGGATGAAGGGAATGTATATATCAGGATTACATTACCTTATTCCGTATCGCTCAGCAAAACACACGAAGTCGCTAAGAAAGTAAGGGATATTCTCATTGGTTTCTCTGAAGCAAAATCGGTTGCTGTCCGTGTCGGAAGACCGGAAGACGGCACAGAGGCAACAGGGCCGTTCAACAGTGAGTATTATATGAATCTCCACCCTTACAGCAAGTGGAAACGGTCCATAACAAAAGAACAATTAGAGGAAGAGGTAAGGGAAAAACTTACCCGTTTATTGCCCAACGCCACTGTCAGCCTCTCCCAGTACATGCAGGATAATCTTGATGAGGAAAGCTCAGGGGTAAAGGGCGGCGAGAATGCAATAAAGGTATTCGGGGATGACCTTAACGAACTCGACAGAACTGCAAGGGAGATTAAGGAGAAGATCGAAAAGATTCCGGGGATAAATGACGTTGACATATACAAGGAACTTGGCCAGCCGAACCTCCTGATAGAGGTTGACAGGGAAAGTGTGGCGGCTCTTGGTTTAAGCGTCCAGGAGGTGCTCGACATGGTCTCGGCTGCCTTGGGAGGGAAAGTTGTAAGCCAGATCATAGAAGGCGATAAAAACTTTGCACTCCAGGTAAGCTTTCCCTTTGATTACAGGAACGAGCCTCAAAAAATAGCGCATATTCCAATAGTTCTTCCCGGTGGAGGGGTAGTACCGCTTTCCAGAATGGCGAAAATACGGTATGATACAGGGGCATCATCGATTTTCAGAGAAAACCACAGGCGTTTTATACCAATTAAATTCCGCGTGTCTTCAAAAGATTTGGGGGGAACAGTGGAAAAGGCGCAGAAAGAGGCTGTAAAAGCCAATATCCCCGAAGGGTATTTTATGGAATGGAGCGGTATATTCAATGAAATGAAAGAGGCATTCAGAAGATTCTATTTTTCTATCCCTCTGGCAATTTTTCTTATCATTGTATTGCTTTATATGTTTCACGGGAACATGAGAAATGTCCTGCTCACCATAGTCGCTCCTGTCTGTGCTGTCTTTGGCGGACTCGTCAGCCTCCTTGTTACAGGCCAGTCTCTCAGCATATCTGCGATAGTCGGTTTTATATCGATAATCGGCATAGCAACATTCAAAACGTGTATTTTAATAAGCCATTATCTTGAGGTGTATAAGGAAAAGAAAAGCCGCCAACTGGCTGTCATTGAAACAGTGAGGGAAAAATTCAGGTCAATTCTCATGGTCGGTCTTACCGCTTCATTGGGACTTCTTCCTGCCGCTCTGGCTCATGGCGTGGGGAGCCAGATCCAGAAGCCCCTTGCCATCGTAGTAGTCGGCGGCATGATCATAGGTACCGGCATCATTCTCCTCATCATGCCGTTGCTTTTCAAATTTGTCCGTATTGAGGAACAGACAGGCACTAAAAAATAAAGGGGGTGTTGTGTGTCTCAATTTATAAGGATCAAACATTACATCATCAATCTGGAAACACTGACCTATATTCGTGTGGGGGAAAACTACATCGACTTCGGGTTCACCTTCCCTACCGAAAAGCCCGGCGGTCAGAACTATGTACGGCTTGAAAGGGATGTGGATTTAGATAGTGCAGGTTTTGAGGAGGTAAAGGACTTTGCCCTCAGCCTTCCCGACCCGGACAGGGTTATCGTTGTGTAAGTACTATTTGGAAGGTTGGATGTTTGGATGATTAGCTAACCCTCTAAACTTCTAACCCTCTAAACATCAATCCCTAATCCTGCATTTTGTGGGGATGGTCCGACACCGATAATGATTCTAATGATAAATCCGGGGTTACGAATACAGCGCCTTCACCGGTTCATACTTGGTGCCCTGGATGGCAGGATAGATACCTGCCAGAATGCCCACAATCATGCTTATGAAAAGGGAAACGAAAATGTTCTGCAATCCGAACATGAAGGGAAATCCCCCGAAATAGTCTACTATGAGGGTAATCACAAAACCAACGGCAACGCCGAAGGCGCCTCCAATGAGGGCCACGATAACCGATTCGGTGAGAAACTGGAGAACGATATCCCTTTTCTTTGAGCCGACAACCCTCCTGATACCTATTTCCATCTTCCTTTCAGAAACGGAAAGCAGCATAATCGCAAAGATACCCAGACCGCCGATGAGAAACGATACCGTTGATGCAATAATGGTCAGAACCGTAACAAGGCGTATTCCTTCTTCTCTCGTCTTTAATATATCTTCCATGGTAAAGACTGAAAAATCGTCTTTCTCGCTGGCTTTCATATTATGGATCTTCCTTACAAACGCCCTGAGTCTCGTCTTCATCTCGTTGAGCGGTATACCATCCTGTGTCTGTATATAGGCGCCCTTGATATAATCAATGTTGCTGTAACGCCTCATGAAAGTATTCAGCGGCATATATACAATTATATCCTGATCCTGACCCGTCAAATCGGTACCCTTTTCTTCCATAACACCAATGATTTCGGTAGGCACCCTGAAAAGAAGGATGTATTTGCCGATGGGGTCCTTCAAATCAAAAAGATTGTCGTACACCTTGTACCCCACAACAACCTTTTTTTCAGTAGTACGGTCATCATCTTTTGTGAAGAACCTTCCCATAAGGAGGGTTGCATTTTTTATGGAAAAAATGTTATCCGTCACACCTATCACGCTCACCCTGAGCGTCTTATCCTCATATCGTGAAGGATAGGTTGTATCATAATACGGGGCAATCTCTTCAACGCCCTGCAGCGACTCTTTGATTTGCTTTATATCTGCAAGCTTCAGGGTCCGTGCCTCTGAAAACTGTTTTGTTGACCTTCCTGCCTGAAACACAAGGCCGGCCCTCAGAATCACAAGATTTTTCCCGAATTTGCCGATCTCATCATCTATTTTCCGTTTCATACCGCTGCTGATATTCCCGAAGGCAACAAGACTCATAACAGCAAAGAGTATACCAAGGAGGGCAAGCATCATCCTTGCCTTGTGGACAACAAGGTTCTGCAGGGCTATTTTCAGATAGAATTTGAGTGTATATATCATCCCCGAATAGCCTCAATGGGCTCAATTCTGCTCGCCTTCAATGCCGGTTTCAGACCAGAGAGAACCCCGGTGAGGAAGCTGAAAATAAGCGCAAAGAAAACGACCTTAAATGAAAATTCCATCGGGATATTAAAAAGTTTCTCAAAGGTGCCTTCCAGGGCAATACTCAGCAATACACCGGCAATACCCCCAAGGATGGTAATAAAAACCGATTCAAAGAGAAAAGAGAGCAGGATGCCTTTCCTCGTTGCCCCGTATGCCCTTCTGATGCCTATATCCTTTTTTCTCTCCTGGATTGTAAGGTAAAAAAGGTTGGCAAGCACAAATCCGCTTACCACAAGCGCAACAATCGATGCAGTTCCGAGGAACAAAAAGAGCGAACCGGAAATTACAGAAACAAACTGGAGGATATCCTTTGAGCTTCTCGTCATGAAATTGTCTTCGCCCCCATCCGGTATGCCATGGTTGTTCCGGAGCACCAATTTAACATCCTCAATGGTTGCATCAACGTCCCTGTTCGTCTTTAACCGTATCATGCTGAGAAACCGCTTTTCATTGGAAAGTCTGCTTGTCACAGTTGTCAACGGCATAATCACCCTGTCATCTATATTGGGACCGCCGATAGAGCCACCTCTCTCCGCAAGGACGCCAGCAACCTTTGTGGGCAGCTGGCCAATCTGTATGACCTTGCCGATAGCATTTTCACCTTTAAACAACTCTTCGGAAACCTTTGCGCCGATAACACATTCCGCCTCTGCATTGTCATATGCTTCACGGGAAAAGTATGCGCCGCTCTGCAGTTCCCACTTAAAGGATGTAAAGTAATTTTCAGTTCCCCCGACAACCTGCGTCTGCCATTTCCTGTCCCGGTATTTCATGTTGACGCCTCTAACCTGAAGGACCTTCAAAACATCGTAAATACCTCCAATCCTCTGAAGCAGATCCGCGTCACTGACAGTTAATGTACTGGCCCTTTCCCTTGCTGAACGCTGTCTCTCGCTCCCGCTGAAAATCATTATGGAATCCGGCCCAAGGGCTTCGAAAATTTCATAGGCCTTCTTATTCGCACCGTCAATTGTAGTTATAATAACGCAGATAGAAAGGATCCCGAGAGCTACACCGGAAAAGGAAAATATTACCCTGCTCCTGTAGTAGTAAAGGATCTTTATGGTTTCTTCTAAGAATTCTCTAAGTTGTGATATCTTCTGAGATAGTCCCATCCTCTATCCTTATCAGCCTTTTCCCGTAGGATGCGAGTTTTGGGTCGTGGGTAACAACCATAACAGTCTTGCCATCCTCATTGAGCATGCGAAAGAGTTCCATAATTTCATTCCCTGTTTTTGAATCAAGGGCCCCGGTAGGTTCGTCGGCAAGAATGAGGTCAGGATCGTTTATGAGGGCCCTTGCTATGGCCACCCTCTGCTGCTCACCGCCGGAAAGTTGTGAGGGACGGTTATGTATCCTTTCAAGAAGGCCAAACCTGTCGAGTAAATGCCTTGCCTTGTCCCGCGGGTGCTTTATCTCCTTTTCTGAATAGACCATTGGGATCAAAACATTCTCGATGGCATTCAAATAAGGGAGAAGAAAAAACTGCTGGAATACAAATCCGATATGTCTGTTTCTAAAGCCCGCAAGCGCCTCATCATCAAGACCGGCAACGGCAGTACCCATGAAATTAAACTCACCCTCAGTCTGCTTATCGAGGAGTCCGATAATATTCATGAGGGTTGTCTTGCCTGATCCGGAAACACCCATGAGGATTACAAATTCCCCATGCTTTATCCCAATATCTATTCCTTTCAGGATCGGGAGCTCTCTTTCGCCTATGAAATAACTCTTCCTGATGTTTTTAAGGATAATCACTTTTTGGCGCCCGGGGTAAGTCTTTTCACTGCCGGGATTACAACGCGCTCTCCTTCGCTGAGCCCTGCGACAATTTCGGTAGACTTGTCATCCCTGATGCCCGGCGTCACTTCTTTCCGCTCAGTTTTATCTTTTGTCTTTACATATACAACATTTTTTCCGTCTTCAAAACGTACAGCACCATTAGGAACGATTAGTACGTCTGTTTTTTCACTTATAATAATCCTCACGTGGGTGGTCATTTCCGGTTTAAGAAAGGTCGTATCCTTCGGGTCTATCTTCACAATAGCAAGGTAATAGACAATATTTTCCTTAATTTCAGGCTGCGGATAGATAAGGCTGATATTTCCTGAAAACCGC
>CAYMTB010000120.1:0-10622 GCA_964393225.1 uncultured Syntrophorhabdaceae bacterium | reverse complement strand
ATGGGAATACGCAGCCCGCGGCGGCGGCAAGAAAGATAAATACGCAGGCACGAGCAAGGAAGACATCATTGAGGCTAAGGCATAGCATTATGGTTAGCTGTACCAAACCTTTCACCAGTTCAGGGTCTTAATATCCCACGGCCACTCTCTGGTGATCGGAAATAATCGCTATTTTGCGCAAGGACAAGTATAGCAACAACGATCAATTCCCGACCATATGACCCCCTTTGTTTTTTTTATTGAAAGATTCTTTTGAAAATGTTGCGTCTATGTCGTATTTCATAACGGATTTACATTGAATCCATAACATGGTACATGCTGACAACATGATTTTATGCTAACAAATAGAATGCAAGGGTGTCGAATGGTTAGCGGCCTGTTGCCCAAACAACCGTAGGGTACATCTGAGGCAGCAAGCCAGTTGTGCCTTTGATGAAGGATAGGATAAGTTTTTTCCTCCTCATTGCTGTAACAAAAACGATGACAGCTTAAATGTTGTTTTTGTAACGGACATAACAGGCTATTTCTTATAGAGTAATTTATGGTGTTTAGTGTTATAGTGTTATAAAGATTATGAAAAACATATCATGAAAACAGATCCTCTGCCAGACTGGAATAGCCTGAACAAATATACCATTGTGAATAAGATATAAGGAATGAGACTATTTACCCCATTTATTTGGAAAGGGTGCCCATCAGGTCCTGTTTCTTCAGCGGAGAGCAAGAACCCTCTTTCTTCGCTTTCCTCGTTCATAGCTCAAGCAGGGATGGACGCGTCAAAAAAGGAGGGGTGAAAAGAGGACCATGCCGACATTAAGGTTTGGAAACATACTTGGGCTAACATAGCAGTTAAATTTTTTGAGATGAGCACAAGATATGGAGTTATTGCCATGGAAGGAATTGGGGTTTTGCATGAGACTCATAAAATTATTTGAAACAAATACGGAATACGTATTAAAATAGTTGTTTAAAATTGAATGTACATACACACAGCGGTATCGGGAATTAATAAAATACTCTATGGCGGTAGCCCGTTGAAAATCAGCAATAAAGTAAAAACCAAGAACCGCCACGAGCTTCATACAGTGTGGATACCAAAGCAGGTATCTGTCCTTATTATTATGCGGTGAGGTGATATGGTGAAGTTAAAAAACAGGTATCCGTCATTATTATCAGGGAAGAGGGGTTTTACCCTTATTGAAATGATTGTGGTCATGGTCATGGTCGCTCTTCTTGCTGCTCTTGTGGGACCCAAGCTCTTTTCAAAGGTAGGCAAAGGGAAGCAGTCTGCCGCGAAGGTCCAGATTGAATTGCTCGGACAGGCACTGGATCATTTCAGGCTTGATGTCGGCAGATACCCCTCAACCCAGGAAGGCTTGAATGCATTAACCGTTAACCCCGGTGTTGAGCGTTGGGAAGGACCCTATCTCAAAAAAAGCCTGCCAAATGATCCCTGGGGAAAACCTTATCGCTACCTGTGTCCCGGTACCCACGGTGAATATGACCTCTTTTCCTATGGGAGGGATGACGCTCCTGCTGGAGAAGGCGAAGACAAAGATGTTGTGAGCTGGGAATGATGTGTTTCCGATGCACAAGAGTTACCGTTAACTATGCATAATATTTCACGTATTAAATATTGCTGTAGCTATTTCCTTGTTAGGCGAGAGGTTGTCTTGATCCTGAAGGCCGTCGTTCTCCTCACGGTGTTGATGTCTTTTTTACCGGTATGGGCTCAGGAATCCCCTCCGAAAACACCTGCGATTACACCGGTGATTACACCATCGCCTCCCCCGGTTCAAACCCAACCGTTGCCCATGTCTAAAGTGCCGTCGCCAGACATGTCCCCTCAGTCAACGATGCCTCCTCAGCCTGTAATGCCTCCTGGATCACCTCTTCCGGCAAAGGAGGATCAAATGATGGCATCTCCTGCTGCAATGCCGCCGCAAGCCTCGCAGCCCCTTACCCCTCAACAGAAGACAACCGGCAGTGGCGGTCAGGTCACCCTTAATTTTGACGATGCCGATGTCTATGAGGTAATTCAAACCATATTCGGACAGGTTCTAAGGGTTAATTATGTGGTCGATCCCCGTGTCAAGGGACGGGTGACATTCAGGTCTATCGCGCCGGTCGCACATAAAAATGTCCTGCCAGTGATGGAAGTTATTCTAAGGCTCAATAACATTGCCGTAGTGGAAGAGTCAAACCTCTACAGGATCATCCCCATCGGTGACATAGCAAAAGAACCGGCTCATGTCCAGCTTGGAAGGGATTCGAAGAGCATTCCGTCGACGGGCAAGGCGTTGCTTCAGGTGGTGCCCATTCGATATATGCAATCCTCGGACGTGGTGAAACTGATAGCGCCCTTTATGTCTGCCAATGCGGTGATCATTGATGTACCCAAGAGTAATATGATTATCATGGTGGATACAGACGCCAATGTGAAGAGGCTTCTTCAACTGGTGGAGATTTTTGACAACGAGCAGCAGAAAAAAAGGGGGCCTCAAGTCTTTGTGTATCACGTGCAGAACAGCAAAGCAAAGGAAATTGCTGCACAGCTTCAGCAGATATTTCTGACGGGAAAGTCCTCCGGTGAGAAAGCGGCCACCGTAACGACAGCGTCCCAATCCCAATCAATGCCGGTGCCACCATCGACTCAACCCACCTTCAGGGCGACCTCCGACGGGGAAGCCCTTGTCTCGGATATTACGCGTATCTTTTTTGATGAGACGCTCAATGCAGTCATTGTACTCGCAACCCCTGAAGATTATGAAATTATTAAAGGTGCGATTGTGAAGATCGACCTTGCCCCCAGACAGGTCATGATCGAAGGCATGATAGCCTCGGTTGTCCTGACCGATAATCTGAGTCTCGGGCTGGCCTACTCCATCAAGACGAATGTGTTCGGTCTCGCTTCGACCATTGCCTTGAATCCCGCAAGTCTGGATCCGACGAAGATTCCGGGAACAGGGTTGAGTATGGTAGGGGTTGATTCCGGGGGCGCCATCAGGGCCGTTATTTCAGCCCTGGCGTTGCAGTCCAAGGCTAAACTGCTTGCAGCACCCCATATCCTCGTATCAGATAATCGGGAAGCGCGGATTCAGGTGGGACAGCAGGTGCCCCTTGTCACGTCGGAGACCTTCGGTTCAGCAACTATTGCGCCACAGAGGACAATCCAGTACAAAGATATCGGTATTATTCTAAAGGTGAAACCCCAGGTGAATGAGAGCGGACTGGTCTCTCTTCAAATCAGCCAGGAAGTTTCCACCTATGAAACCATATCCCTCGATTTAACGACCCAGTCCATAATCATCAACAAGGTGGAGGCCTCGACAAGCACGGTTGTGCAGGATGGTCACACGATAATCATTGGCGGTCTTATCAGGGAAGACAAGACAAAGTCGCTGACCGGCATTCCGTGGCTATCCAAGATACCGATCATCGGCTCTCTCTTCGGCAATACGATCGATAATGAATCGAGAACAGAGATTATCATTCTTCTAACTCCCCATGTCGTCAAAAATCAAAAAGAGGCAAAGGACCTCACTTCAGATTACATCAATAAATTTACGGACACGGGCAAGGGGGGAATCACGAATGATGAGCTTCTGAAGAGCGGCAAATTGGGGGGGATTCCCAAAAACAGCGATGAAATCAACGCATCCCCGTAAATATCTTCACCTGCACAACCTTGTATAACTCGCTTTTAATGTGTTTTTTTTCAGAATGTGTACCTTATGAGCAAAGAAACCTTTCACTTTAAAATAGAAAGTTTCCCCAAAGTTCCCTTTATTATGGAAGGATTGTCTTCCCGTTTCATCCGGGAAAACAAGGTCATTCCCATAGAGATTAAAGACAATGCCCTCACCGTCGTGATGGCCAATCCTGAGGACAGGGCGATTATTGACGCCCTCCGGGTGGCCGTAGCACCGGAGATTATTGTCTACGCGGGTGACGTTCATGCGATCGATGAGTATATTGCCAAATTTTATGGCAAGGAGTCTCAGGATATCAATCAAATCATCGAAACCATGGATGAAACAGATCTTCATTTCGCGGGGGAAGATGAAGAAGACATCAGCCATCTCAAAGGCCTCGCTTCCGAAGCGCCCATTATCAGGCTCGTGAATCTCTTCCTCACCAGGGCGGTGGAAAGCAGGGCGAGCGATGTCCATATAGAGCCCTACGAGGACGAGCTGAAGGTCAGGTACCGGATTGACGGGGTTTTACATGACATCGAATCGGTGCCCAAGAAGCTGCAGGCCGCCATTGTTTCCAGAATCAAGATTATGGCAAAACTCAACATCGCTGAAAGGAGGCTGCCTCAGGACGGCCGTATCAAGATGATGGTCAGGGAAAAGGGCATCGATCTCCGGGTGTCAAGCATTCCGGTGCTTTACGGTGAAAGCATAGTGATGAGACTTCTCGATCAGGAAGGCATCGTCATTGACCTCAATCGCCTCGGGTTCCCCGTGGGCACCCTCTCCACCTTCAACCAGCTCATCAATAAATCAAACGGCATTATTCTCGTAACAGGACCTACGGGGAGCGGCAAGACCACCACCCTTTATGGTGCCCTGGATAGGATTAATTCACCGGACAAAAAGATCATCACCGTTGAGGACCCCATCGAATACCAGCTCAAAGGGATCAACCAGATCCAGGTAAAACCGCAGATCGGCCTGAACTTTCCAAATATCCTCCGGCATATTGTCAGACAGGATCCAGATATCATAATGATCGGCGAGATCAGAGACCTGGAAACAGCAGAAATAGCCATGCAGTCCGCTCTGACGGGGCATCTTGTCTTTTCCACATTGCACACCAACGACGCTCCCGGCGCCATTACGAGGCTCCTCGATATCGGCGTGGAGAACTTTCTGATTTCTTCAACGATGAGGGGAATCCTCGCCCAGAGACTTGTAAGGGTCATCTGTCCCGATTGCAAAGAAGAAGACCACTCGATCTTCAGTAGGGAAGATCTCGGCGGTCTCGGGATCGGAAACGATGTGCCCCTGTACAAAGGAAGGGGCTGTGAAAAGTGCGCCTCCACGGGCTACTACGGCAGGACAGGTATCTACGAATTGCTGTCCGTGGATGAAGATATCCGTCACATGATTCTCAAAAATGCCGACTCGAACCGGATCAGGGAAGCGGCGAGGCAACACGGTATGAGAACACTCCACGAGGACGGGATAGAAAAAATCAAAGAGGGGATAACGACGCTGAGCGAGATATTCCGGGTAACACAGGGGGCATAGGTGGCTATCTATTCCTACCAGGCATCGACAATGGACGGCAACATGGTTGAGGGCGTCATCGATGCAGCGGACGAGAAATCGGCGATTGAGAGGCTGAAAGATACCGGCGCCATTCCCATTAAAGTCACCGTACAGAAAGAAAACATCAGGACAAAAATCCGTCTCCGGTCCTCAAGGAAAGATCTTCAGGCGTTTACTACAGAACTGTCCATCCTGCTCAATGCGGGGTTAACCCTGGACAGAAGCCTCCATATCGTCTCGGATATCTCCGGGAGTAATGAAATAAAAAGTGTTGTTCAATCTCTTCTGGGATACATCCGGGAGGGAAACGCCTTTTCAGAAGCGCTGCAGAAGCATCCAAAGATCTTTCCCCGGATGTATATCAATATGATCAGAGCTGGCGAAGCCAGTGGTGTGTTAAACGTCATCCTGGAAAAGCTGAACGAATATCTCGAATCGTCCAGTGAGCTTAGGGAACACATCATTTCGGCCATGATCTATCCGGCCATCCTGGTCATCACAGGTGGTATTTCGATCATTATCCTACTTACCTTTGTGCTTCCCAAGTTCTCTGTCATTTTTGCCGAGCTTGGTGGTGCACTCCCCATGCCGACCCAGATTCTCCTCTCCTTCAGCAACGGCCTGAAAACATCCTGGTGGATCCTGCTGCTGGCCGCAGCCGCAGGATGGGTCACTTTCCATTATTATATCAAATCCGACAAGGGTCGGTACCGATGGGACGCCTTCAAAATCCGCATAATGGGTGAGGTCATCGGAAAACTTGAAACGGTCAGATTCTGCAGAACCCTCGGTTTGCTTCTCAAGAGCGGGGTACCCCTGCTTCAGGCATTGAACAATGCCAGAGATGTCATAGGGAATCACGTCATTGCCTCTGCCCTGGGTGCCGTCTCCAAAGGGGCGAAGGAAGGCAAGGGCATATCGGCGCCGCTTGAGAAGGCGGGCGTCCTGCCTTCCCTGGCCATGTCCATGATCAAGGTTGGAGAAGAGACCGGCCAGTTGGATACTATGCTTCTCAAGGTAGCAATGGCATATGAAAAAAGCCTGCAGGAGACGATCAAACGGTTCGTGAACTTCCTGGAACCCGTCATGATTCTGATCATGGGTCTGATAATCAGTTTTATCGTCATTTCCATGCTTGTCGCCATCTTCAGTATCACCGACCTTCCTGTATGATGAGGGCCGGATTTACCCTGCTTGAACTTGTGGTGGTTCTCTTTTTTATCACCGTGATCACCGGTCTGTCCGCCGTCTTTTTTTCCGGCAGCCTGCCGTCCGTCAGAATCATGTCAACTGCAAGAGAAATGTCGGCAACCATGAAGCACGCCCAATCCCTGGCCAGGATCAATAATGAAAAACAGATCATCACCATCGATCTGGACACAAAACGCTATGGCATTGAGGGCTATGCAACCAGGGAGATTCCCCGGGATACCCAAATCAAGATATTAGACCCTTTCTCCGGAGAGATTTTAAAGGGAAAATATCGCCTCGTATTTCCCGTCATGGGGAATGCCGGGGGGGGAGTAGTTGTCCTGTGGAATAACAGAAAGAAACTGAGCATCTGGACGGATCCCATAGCCGGCTCGCGGATATCAGAGTCAAGCCCCAAAATTTAGCAAAATGCTAAAATGCAAGATCTGACCCCAAGATTCATAAGATTCAACCAAAAAGGGTTCACCCTCCTGGAAGTGCTTGTGGCCCTCGCCATTCTGGGCATTGCCGTCACTTATATCCTGCAACTCTTTTCAGCCAATCTGAGAACGATTTCCCTGTCAAAAGACTATGTGGCTGCTGCCATGCAGGCAGAGGCAAGGATGAGACAGGTTCTTGACGATGATCAATTGAATGAGCAATCATGGAGCGAGGTAACAAGTGAGGGGTACCGGATGGACCTGGCTGTATCAAATGTCCTTGCCGACCGGACAGACAATTTGACTGTAAAGCTTTTAGCGATTGACCTGACCATACACTGGCAGAAAGGTACAAAAGAAAAGTCCCTGACATTGAGGACGGTCAAGCTTGCAAATAAAGCAGGATCAAAATTGTGAATACCCGTGGCTTTACGCTCCTGGAACTCCTGATCTCTATCTCCCTGATCGTGATGATTGTCGTTGTTGTCGCTGGTACGATGCAGTTGGGATATCGTTCTGTCGAAGTTGGTGAAAAAAAAATCGATTCTCTGAATCGGTTCAGGATGTCCCTCCTGATGATCGACGCACAGCTCCAGTCGGAGGTTCCTCTGGCGTATGACGGGGAAAACGGTAGAGAATTCTATTTCAAGGGCGAAAGAAAATCGCTGCAATTTTCAACAAACTATTCCATCTGGGACGGAAGGCGCGGCTATGTCGTGGCCGCCTACAGGATAGAGCCTGACAATTACGGGAGACAGGTAATGTATGTGTCGGAAAATGTAATTGGCCTGAAGAGCAAAAGAGAGACGAAACTCTTTGATACAATGGATGACATCTATTTCGAGTATTTCAACAAGGCCACCACAACAGAGGATAAATGGACGCCGCAGTGGACTGAAACGACGGAAATCCCGGAAAAAGTAAGGATTCAGATCCATCAGGGAGCGACAAGGCTTTCCCTGGTCATTCCCACGAGGGCAAGAGGATCATTGTTGAGGGCAGCACAGTAGCATGGAAGATAAAATGCAAAGGCAAGCCGTAAGGACTAATCCCCTGATTTCCCAGCGGGGTATCGCCCTGGTGATGGTCCTCTGGATACTGGTATTTTTGACCGTCATCGTTCTTTCATTTTCCGCAACGGTGAGGACGGAGGCCTATTCCGTGTTATCATTCAAGAAGGATATTGAAAACAAATTTCTTGCAGAAGCGGGCATTCAAAGAGGCCTCATGGAAATTCTCTATCGGAATGTCAACAAAAACCAGAAAGTTATCGTGGAGGGTCGAGAGGCATTAGCGATAGATGGCCGGGCTTATCAAAGCCCGATAGGAGATGGCTTCTATACCTTTCGCATCATGGACGAATCAGGGAAGATCAATATCAATGCCCTTTCCGACAATACCAGGGTTATCCTGTACAATCTAATAGTCAATAGAGGTATTCCCGGGCAGGAGGCAGATGCCGTGGTGGATTCCATCCTGGATTGGAAAGACGCCGACGATCTTCAGCGGCCGAACGGCGCTGAAAGCGATTACTATCTGTCCCTGCCGGACCCCTACCGGGCAAAGAATGCCAGTTTTGATACCCTGGAGGAACTACTGCTCGTCAAAGGGATGACCCCGCAAATCCTCTTCGGAGAGGATGGAAAAAGCGGTATTGCCCCAATGCTTACAGTGCATTCGGTGACAGGCAAGATTAACGTAAAGGCAGCGCCAAGAGAGGTATTGACTGCCATTCCAGGTGTAACTGCCGATTTGGCGGACAGTATTATAGCCCTCAGAGAATCCAGCCCCGAAGAGGTCATTCAGCAACTGAAGGCGCTTTTTGGCAAAAGCTATGATGCCATGGCGCCGTACATCGGAGCGGGAGATTCAAACATCTACACCATCGATGCGGTGGGCTACCGGGAAGATAAGCGGAAAGGGTACGCCATCAAAGCAACCATCATCATGGAAAGCGGCAGTAAATATCGGACAATTTATTACAAGAGCCCGGCATAGGCAATGTGATGAAATCAACCACAGGACTTAAAACATTAAAAACCTTTGCTGTCTCCTCGGAGTTGAGACTGACTAAGACGACCCGCCACCTATGGAAGATACTGACGTTCAGCCTTGTCGAAGGCATCATCTTCCCTGCTCAAAGCCTCTGTGTTTCCATCGGGATGACCAGTCTTTCCGTTGCTTACGGATCGATATTTTTATCGCGCATCCGGATGAAGGAGTTTCGGGAATTTCCATTTGAAGACGACCAGCACCCTGATCCGGAACATGTCGCCGAAGTCGTCAGTTCGGCCATTCATGAGCTGAAGGCAGGCAAAATGGATATCACACTCAGCATTCCCAAGTCATGGGTCATCATACAGTCAGTGGATCTCCCTCTCGCTGTAAAAGAAAATCTCCCGAACGTCATTTCCTATGAATTGGACAGACTGACGCCCCTCAGCCCTGAAAATGCCCTGTACGATTTTAGAATCCTGAGAGAAGAAGCCGGCCGGATACACATCCTTCTCATTGCGGCAAAGGCCGGTGTTGTCAACCCCTACATCGAGGCCCTCAGAGAAAAAGGTGTCCCGGTGAAAAGGCTGACCGTCAATCTTTCCGGCATCAGCGCCCTTTTGGACTATCTGGGACAGGGAACAGACACCCTGTTTGTTGAGGTCAACAAGCGTGGATATGAGGGGGGGCGCATACAGGAGGGTTCGATCACGTCCGCATTCACCGGTCGTTGCAACGCAGATGACAGGGAAGCATGGGCGGATGCCGTTATGACGGAGATAAACTACCCTGCGGCAATCCACGGGGCAATCAATCCTTTGATCACCGCTCATAGCGAACAAGGGAAGCCGCTTCAACTGATAGCGGATTTCAGGGACGGCCGGGAGGCGATGCCGGAGCGAAAGTTTACCCTGCCGATCAAAAACCTCAGGGATATGAAGATGATGCCCGGGTTCGCAAAGAACGCGCTGGATGTCCTGGAGCTGCCTTTCACTGCCCTCGGAGGAGTTCTGGAGTCCTTATGGCCAAAGGCCGGGAAGTTGGACCTGCTCGGCAAAGGAATGCAGAAAAGATCAAGAGCGCCGATGGCTGTTACAGCCTTTCTTTTGCTCATGATGATTGCGACGGGGATTTCCTGCCTTGTTGCACCGCTCCGGATAGAAAAGATACGGGGTCATGAAATTGACCGTCAGATGGCCTTGATCAAGGGTGAGGTCAGAAAAGCCGAGGCGATAAAAAAAGAAGGAGATTTGCTGGCAGGTGAAATTGCAACGATCAATAACTTCAAGCAGAACAGTCCCATGGTGTTGGCGATCCTGAAGGAACTGACGGCCATTCTTCCGAAGTCGGCATGGCTGACGCGGGTGAGAATTGCTGAAACAACTGTGGACATTGAAGGTTACGCGAGTGCTGCCGCAGAGCTCCTTCCAAAACTGGAAGCGTCACCTTATCTCAAAAAAGTCGAGTTTGCCTCAACGACAACGCGGGATCAAAGATTGAATGCTGACCGGTTTGCCATTAAAATGGAGATAAAGGTGTTGAAAAAGGAAACGGGGGAGGCCTTAAAACCGTGAGGCACAAAAGCAGGATTTTGATCATTGCCCTTCCCTTCACGATTATCCTCCTCGGCCTCGTTATCTATGAGTACGGCTTCCTGGCAATCCAGGCAGAGCAGACAGCCACCAAGGATATATATGCACTCAAGGCGAAGACACTC
>CAYMTB010000119.1:0-10631 GCA_964393225.1 uncultured Syntrophorhabdaceae bacterium | reverse complement strand
ATATAGAGCATGAAATCCGCCATTTTGCACAAGGGGCGCCCCAGTCTGACGACATTACAATGATGATAATTAAGTACAAGGATAATATTATTGATGCTGAGTAAGTCATCGATTTATTTCATCTATAGTATTATTTCTCGTAATATGATAAAAAAACACAAGGGCACACGTGCAGAAAGAAGATAGAACACCACAGGAAACATTAGAACCCTCGGGGGAAATCTATAGAAACGCTCCCGGGAATGAAAAATCCGAAACACCGCATAGTCACCGGGCACACGATCATCTTGAAAAACTCGTGAGTGAAAGGCTGGCAGAAATAAGAATCATAAACAGACAGCTAAATCAGGAAATATCACAGAGAATGCAGGCAGAGGAAACGTCCAGGTCTATAGCAAGAGAATGGCGCGACACCCTTGATGCTATCCAGGATGCCGTCTGGCTTATGGATACGGACCAGACTATCATCCGCTGCAATCAGGCCACAACAAGGCTGCTTAAGGAAGATTATAATAGAATTGTTGGAAAAAAATGCTATGAACTCTTTCATGACACAACGAAACCTGTTGATGGCTGTCCTTTTTTACGCATGTATAAATCGAGAAAGAGAGAGACATCGGTCCTGTCGAAAAATAACCACTGGTTTAAAGTATCATTAAATCCGCTGAAAAATAACGCTGGAAAAATTACCGGCGTTATCCACGTTACTACCGATATCACCGATACAAAAAAAACAGCGAGGCGCTGAAGGAATCAGAAGAACGCTACCGTAATGTCTTTACCAACTCTAAAGATATTATTTCTACCATCAATAGCAAGGGAATCATCCTCTCTTTAAACCCCGCCTTCAGGGTTATTTCAGGATGGTCGACAGATGAATGGTCCGGACGGCATTGCACTTCGCTTATACACCCTGATGAGGTACCGGATATTATGGTGCTGCTCGAGAATGCACGCTCAGGAAAGGAAATAATACAACCCATAGTGGTAAGATTAAAAACAAATTCAAACGGTTACAAAACTGTTGAACTCCTTGCAACACGCTTATACACCCGTAAAAAATTAACGGGATTCCTTGTGTTTGCCCGCGACATTACGACACGAACCTAAAAATACAGCTTCAGGATAGGAAAACCTATATCACCCCTGTATTCAGGGTTGCTAAGAAGGTTGTCCCTGTTCTGGTCATACATATTATACCTGTCCGTGGCGCCGGCCTTGAATTCGTCCATATTTACTTTTCCATCCTTATTTCTATCCAAAAACTCGTATTCCACAGCCGCCTTAGGGTCTTTAGCCGTATTGAATTCCTGCTTGTCAATAACACCATCCTTATTGGCATCATATTCATTGAATTTTGAAGTTACCGCCGCATCGTATTCATCCCTGCTTATATAACCATCTTTATTGAGGTCGGCCTTTTCGAATGCATCCGTCTGCGCATAGATATTTCCAGTTGCTATACATACAAATGCGAGGATTGTGATGATTATCTTCATATGTTTGCTCCTAGCCTCCCGTCTCTATTTGACATAATATCCCTCAATTTCATCGTACTGCACCCTCACTGTAGGGTATGCCTCGTCCTGTTTTTGCCTGGCTTCTTTCACGGACATATCTTTATTCTTAACTGATGCCAGTGCCTTTTCCGTCATCGCCTGTGACAACTCCTCAGGAGAAATATATCCATCCCTGTTCTTGTCAATAGCGTCAAAATCCATGGCACCCATCCCACCCACCTTGTTGAATTCTTCCCTGTTGATCATACCGTCTCTATTAAGGTCATATTGATTGAACGTCGAAAGGACGGAAGATCGATAATTCTGCATGTCCTGTATGCTAATATTACCATAATTTCTCATGTCTATTCCCACGCCCACAGATGGGACATTCTGTCGAAATGTTGAAAGCACTGCAGTTTCATAGTTCTGCTGACTGATATTCCCGAGGTTTGTCGTATCTACCCGTCCATACGGGTCAGGCTGGGCATGGGCTATTCCCGCTGTGAACAAAAGAAATAATATTGGTAATACCATCTTTTTCATATATGTTTCCTGCTATTTTACAGAGTAAACCTATTTTGGAATGATTTCAACCCAAATATGTCGTTAGGAAGGTGTCGGGGTAGTTGCTCGTGGACTGACCTCGCAATTAAACCGCCCGGGAGCAAACCGTCGAGAGGCGCAGAGGATCGGGATTAAGGATTAAGGGGATAAGGAGTTCAGATGATTGGAAGGTTGGATGTTTGGATGATTAGCTAACCCTCTAAACTTCTAACCCTCTAAACATCCAGCACTTAAGGGCGTGTTTGAGAGGGATGGTCCGACACCTATATGATTCTAATGATAAATCATGGTTCATTATTTTCCACTCTCCCATCTCACATCTCATATTTTTAGTCATTTAAACGGTTTCATCGGCTTGAACGGTTAATCTGTTAACCCCCTTAATTGTTCTTCAAATTCCCTCGATATCTCTTCAAATTTATGTGTCATTCCAGCCAACTCATCGAAGAGTGTTTCGATAGTATTTCTCGCCTCGTGAATTGCAATTGACAGCGATGCTATTGTCCTTCCTTCACCTACCTGTGACGCCCTGACAAGGGAAGTATTGTCCTGTTCTATCTGTCTTTCCAGCGCTGTTATCATGTTTTCCAGTTCAGTTATTTTTTCCTGCAACGGGTTCAACGCCCTGGACCGCTCTGTGATGATCCCGGCACGCCTTCGTCTCATGTCTTTCTGTATGTCTTTCCTGTTTAAAACCTTGTTTCTCGTTTCTGGACTTTCAACGGGTCTGGTCTCCCCTCCTGCCCTTTCATCTTCCCACCCGATACGCTCAAGAAAATCACTGTATGAGCCCTCAAATAGACTCACCCTGCCGCCGTCAAAGACAACAAGTCTCGTGGCAACAGCATCGAGTATCATTTCGCTGTGGGTTACCATAATAACGGCACCGTTAAAGGCATCAATGGCCTCAACAAGGGCATCCACAGACTCCACATCAAGGTGATTGTCCGGCTCATCAAGCAATATAAGGTTCGCGGGACTCACAAGCAGTTTCCCAAGCAGGACCCTGCTCTTTTCACCACCCGACAGGACGGAAACCCTCTTTAATGCATTATCGCCTTCGAACATCATAGAGCCGCAGATATTCCTTGCGGCGCCAAGGCTATGCTCAGGGTGGACACTCAATATCTCTTCAAGAACGGTCTTTTCAGGGTCAAGGCGGTCGATATTCATCTGCCCGAAATAACCGGGTTTCATATTCAGGTTGGGTCTGATTGTCCCCTCTTTCGGAAGAAGTTTCCCTGCCAGCAGGCTCAGAAAGGTGGTCTTTCCCTTGCCGTTTTTTCCGACTACACCGATCCTGTCGTGTTTCTTCACCGCCATGCCAAACCCTTCAATGAGAGGATTCGAATCCTCCGAAAAGGAGAAAGAGATATTTTCAACCTCCATGAGCCACTTCCCGGAAAAGGGCGCTGCCTTAAATTCAAAATCAAGATTGCGTGCCTCATGAAGTTTTTCGCGCTTTTCCGTTTTCTGCAGGGTTCTAATCCGCGACTGCACCGCCCTGGCCCTCGTAGCCTGAGCCCGGAAGCGGTTGATGAACTGCTCTAACTCTTTCCTCCTTCTCTCATCGTTGATTCGTGTTTTTTCATAGACTTCTTCGTCCTGTAAAATCTGCTGATACAGCTTTTCCGTACTGCCTGTTATCTTTCTTATCTTCTGCCTGTGAATACCCATTGTATGAGTTGAAATGGCATCCATGAATGCCCTGTCATGAGTCACAATTACCAGTTCATTCTTCCAGTTTCGTAAAAATTGAATCAGCCATCGCACCGATACAATGTCAAGGTAGTTTGTGGGCTCATCGAGGAGTAGAAGGTTAGGCTTTGATACAAGGATCTTTGCAAGGTTTAATCTCACCTGGTAACCGCCCGATAAAATCTTTGGATGACTATTTAACTCATGGGGTTCAAAACCAAGACCAAAAAGGATAGCTTTTGCCTTATAGGTCTCATCACTCCCGTCTTCAGGGGTTTTAAGGTTAAGGCAGGCCTCTTTTAAAACAGAATCTTCGGTAAAATTTATACGTTGAGAGAGATGACGGATTCCATAATTCTTCGGAATGGCTATATCACCGGAATCAGGCTCTTCTTCCCCGAGTATAAGCCTGAGAAGTGTCGTCTTGCCTGAGCCGTTCCTCCCTGCAAGCCCTATCCGCTCACCTGGGTTTATCATGAAGGAAACGTTATCGAAAATGACCTGTCTGCCGTATGTCTTGGTAAGGTTGGTTATTGTAAGCATCAGGACAAGAATATAATTGATTAACGGTAATTAGTAAAGAGGGGTCTTACGTTTTGTCGATTACGGCCCGCACCTTCTCCAAAAGTTCATTGGGCAGGAGGGGCTTTGAGATATAATTTATTCCAATACCTTTTACTCCCTTATCAAAGACAATATCGGCAGTATAGCCGCTGATGAAGAGCACATGAATGCCGGGCTTTATCTTTTGAATTACTTCATTCACTTCTTTCCCGTTTTTCTTCGGCATCACCACATCAAGAATAACCATGTCAATTTTGTCTTTGTTCTCTTCAAAGTTTTTTATGGCAGCCTCCCCGTCAATGGCTTCAATAACTGTATACCCCTTGCTTTCGAGCACCATTTTTGTAAGCACCCTTACTTCCGCGTTGTCTTCAGCGAGGAGGATCGTCTCATTTCCGCCTTTAACGTTTTTCTCCACTACTGCTGGACTCTCCGACTTTATTCTCACAAGCGGAATGTATATACTGAATCTTGTTCCTTTTCCCGGTTCGCTGAAAACGCTTATATATCCATTGTGCTGTTTGACGATGCCGTACACAATAGCCAGCCCTAATCCTGTCCCTTTACCCACTTCTTTTGTAGTAAAAAAAGGTTCAAATATTTTGTCAACCATGCCTTTGTCAATGCCGATACCCGTGTCAGAGACGGAAATGAGTGCATAGTCTCCTTCTTTGCCAAAGGCATTCCTCTCAACAAAAACATTATCCATATTAAATTGCCGTGTTTCTATGTAAAATCTGCCGCCATCCGGCATTGAATCTCTTGCATTCGTAGCAAGGTTCATCAACACCTGATCTATCTGCGTTTCGTCTACCAGTACCATTAAATCGGCGGCGGCAAGGTCGGTTTTCAATTCAATGTCTTCAGTTAAGAGTCTCGCCAGAATCTTTTGCACTGTACGGATAATGTCATTCACATTATGCTGCTTCAATTCGATAACCTGCTTCCTGCTGAAAGCCAGAAGACTGTGGGTTAACTGGGCAGCTTTTTGCGCCGACGCGAGTACCTGTTCAACGTAAATCCTCAAAGGATCATTCTCATCCATTCTCATCCGCATAAGGTCACTATATCCAATGATGGTTGTGAGAATATTATTGAAATCATGGGCAACACCGCCTGCAAGCTGACCGACGGCCTCCATCTTCTGCGCCTGAAGGAGCTGCATCTCAAGCCCTATCTTTGCATTCTCAGCGTGTTTACGTCTTGTAACATCCCTCAAAAATACGATGTTTGCCGTCTCGCCCCGGTACATCATTGCTGCTGCAGATACTTCAACATAAACAATTTCGCCGTTCTTTTTTATCCCCTTAAACCCATAGTTTGAGGGCACCTCTTCCCCCTTTATCCTGTTCTCGCTCATTCCCGTTACCATTGAAACATCATCGGGGTGAACCACAATTCCAACAGGCTTTCCGATGATATCTTCCGGTCTGTCATAGCCAAAGATCTGGACAAGCCTTTTGTTGACATAGAGATGGGTATCTCCTTTCACGATGGCAATACCGTCATTAGAGCTTTCTATGGCAGTACGGTAACGCTCTTCTGATTCTTTTAATGCCTGTTCTGCATGTTTTTCCGAGGTAATATCAAGCGCTGTAAAAACAGCCCCTACAGACAGATCATCGGGGTCTATCGCTGCAGAGCTGAGGAAAATATCGATAATCTCACCGTCTTTTCTCATCCAGCGCGTCTCAATGGATCCCATCCCTTTTTCTCTGATCTCTGTATATTTTTCTGTCCCGACACGGGTAAATTCCTCATTATCCGCATAAAGGATACGCGCACTCTTTCCTATGAGCTCTTCTTTTGAATAGCCGGTCATAGCCGTCACATAGTCATTTACCCATACGAATACCCGGTTTACGAGAAGTCCTATCCCGATAGCCGCAGCACGGAGTATGCCCTGCAGCATGGCCTCATTCCTTTTCAGCTCTTCTTCAATGGCTTTCCGGTCTTTAATATCCCTGAGATATGCAAGGGCAACTTTTTCACCTTTGTGGGTAATCATGGCGATTGAAGCTTCAAAGTAGACTGTGCCTCCGTCTTTCAGCACAGCTCTGAACTCATATCTGGAAGGTGCAGCTTCTCCCCGGTTCCACATTTTGTTGTAATTGATCATTCGTTCACGGTCGTCAGGATGAACAAAACTGCCGAAGGGTTTGTTTAATATTTCGCTACTATCTTCTAATTCAAAGGTTTTCTGGAATATTTTATTAACATATATGAATTTGCCTTCTTTCACCATGGCTACACAGTCGCTGGAACTCTCAATGGCAACCCTGTATCGCTCTTCCGATTCCTGTAATGCCCTTTCTGCTTTCTTCCGTGCGGTAATATCTGTGGCAACATGGATGATCCGCTTCAGCCGGCCCGAATCATCATATACCGGCGTACACGATACCAGAAAGGTGCCGTGGAGCGTCTCCATCTCCATTTCTATAGTTTCTGCGTGTCCCGCAATTATTATTTTCTCACAAGGACAGGCTTCGGGGGGATGACCGGTTCCATGAAAGAGTTCAAAACATCTTTTTCCGAGGACCTCCTCTTCAGTTTTTCCAATGGCATCAAGGGAAGCTTTGTTAGCTGCGATAACCCCGTGCTGCGGGTCAAGTATTATTGCGGGCTGAGCCATCCCGTTGAAGAATATTCCCCACTCCTTCTGCATAAACAGGCTATTATCCTTTTGTTCCCCGGATTTATTGTCTTTCATTTAAGCCTCCCCGCGCAGGGGCTGCATTCTAATGAAATTGATACCCCTCATTCTCAATAATACCATCTCAATCCTTTTCGTCAAGATATTTAATTCATATAAATAAAAAAGCGGGGGGTTGTTTATAGACGCTGCACGCACTGATTCTGCAGATAATCAAAAACTTCCGCCAGGTTTGCGAATAACGGGTGTTTTTCTTTTTCGTTCCAGGGATTTTTTAATCCAGCCCTCACTATCCCTGCTGCTCTTGCCTTTTCAAGGGTTACGGGGCTGTCGTCAACAATTGCCCAACATTTATCGAAAAGAACGGTTTTATCGTAACTCAAATGTACTTCGTTAAATGCAAGGTCATATTTGATAAGCCACCTTTGTGCAGCATCAAGGGTACCCTTTTCCCTGTGGCTTGCAATGATGATATAAAATCCTTCTTCCTTTAAACGTTCAAGAAACAATTCCGCATCAGGATAGGGTGCAAAGGTGTCCTGTTTTAAATGAATATCCCTTAAAACCTTATAAAGGATTCTCTCCTGGACATACCCTTTCCAAAAATCCCAGTAATGCCAATACGACGGGGACGGCAGTTCAGGATTGAACTTCTTTAATGCTTCATAGAGTACAGGCGCTAAGTCCCAGAGTGTATTATCGATGTCAACAATGATTTTCCGCATGGGGATTTATTATATACTATTTGATGTAAATCCGGTATTCTAATATCAATTTTCGAGTATGGGGTGGCATCTATGATGACAAATTGCTTTAAAAGCAGAAATTTTCAAATTTTTATACTGAGTGTGTGGATGCTCTTCCTGGAGCTTTTCCTCATCCGCTGGATATCGACAGAAATAAGGATTTTTGCCTACGCGAATAATCTTGTTCTCCTCGCCTGTTTTATAGGTATAGGACTCGGCTGCTACTTTTCTGACCGGAAGATATACCCGTTATTCTCGCTGGGAGTCCTCGCAATACTTATCATCTCCGTAAAATCCATCCCCTTCATCAGGATAACTGAGCTCCTGAGCGGTTTTTCCGATTCAGTCATCTGGTATCAGGCAATCCGGCTCAACAATTTTTTTCCTGCCCTTGCAGGCACAATACTGACCGTGTTTATGTTCGGAATTATCGCGGCGGTATTTTTTCCTATAGGTCAGCTGCTCGGCTCACTTTTTAACGGTCACGATAAACCCATTATCGCCTATTCGTTGAATATTTTCGGTAATATCCTCGGGGTATGGCTTTTCAGCGCTGTCTCTTTTGCTTCCTTTTCTCCCTGGGCATGGTATCTTATCGCCCTTTGCCTGGCAATCCCCTTTTTTCAAAAATCAATAAAAGAAACGCTGCTCATCATTGCGATTGCGCTTTTCTGTTTTGTCATCATGTTTATCCCTTCAGAAAGCAGCCTTCTTACCGTCTGGAGCCCTTACCAGAAACTGAGCGTTAATGAAAGCCGTTTCGAAGGTGTAAAAAACGGATATACCGTAGATGTGAATAACGTAGGGTATATGAGCCTTCACAATATCTCCAGTGGGTTTTTTGAGAAAAATTTCGGACATATTCAATTTTTTCGTGCAGGTTATCAATTCAATCAATATGAGATCCCCTTTATGATAAAGAAGGGTGCCGAAAACGTCCTCATTGTAGGAGCCGGGGGAGGAAACGATGTAGCAGGGGCCTTGCGCCAGGGAGTAAAGCATATTGACGCTGTTGAGATAGACCCTGACATTTACAAAATCGGTTATCTTCTTCATCCTGAATATCCTTACAAGGACAAGAGAGTAAGTATCTTCATAGACGATGCCCGTTCTTTTTTTAAGAAAACAGACAAAAAGTACGATGCGGTCTGCTTCGGCCTTCTGGATGCCCATACCACGTCATCGAGTTACAATAACATACGCCTTGACCATTACGTTTATACGCTTGAAAGTTTCAAAGAGGCACGAAAACTTCTTAAACCGGATGGAATTCTGACGATAGTTTTCATGGCAAAAAGGGACTGGATTGCCTCCAGGATATTCAATCTCCTTACTGAAGCCTTCGGAAGTGAACCGCTTGCCTTCAATGTCGGCTCTCCGAACGGCCTTTTCGGTTATGGAGGGATTATGTACGTGGCCGCTGAAAACCAGGGCGGCATCGCCGGGGCGCTTTCCGGCGATCAGAAGCTGAAATTGTTCATAGATTCAAACAGAATCATCCCCGAGAAGAGAAATGTAAAAATCACCACAGATGACTGGCCATACCTCTATCTTGAAACCCCCGGACTCCCGAAGATGTTTCTCTGTATCCTTGTCAGCCTCATTATTGTCTTTTATGTGGGAATGCGGGCGCTGTTCACGCAAAAGGAGGGGCTCAACCTTCATTTTTTCTTTCTTGGTGCAGCCTTTCTCCTCCTCGAATTCCAGAATATCTCAAAATCATCACTTCTTTTCGGCTCAACATGGTTAGTAAACGCTTACATGATAACAGCCATTCTGATCCTTATTCTCCTCGCCAACCTCTTTACGGCCCGTTTCTCTTTTTCCAATATAAAACCATTTTATTACCTTCTCTTTCTGTCGGTCCTTGCGGTCTTTTTCACGCCTCTGGGCGGTCTAAGCGTCTCCGGTAATTTTCTTAAAGCCACTGGAATCTCGATATTCATGAATATCCCGGTATTCTTTGCAGGGGTAATCTTTATCAAATCATTCAGTAACAGCCCGCGAAAAGATATTGCACTCGGTTCAAATATCTTCGGCGCCTGTATAGGAGGGCTCATCGAGTCCCTCTCGTTCGTTGTCGGGATTAAGGCGCTCCTGATATTTGTTCTGGTTTTCTACGTGCTGTCTTATCTCACTATGAAAAAGAAGATCGGAATATAATCGGGGGTAGCCGCAGCCCGCTTCCCATTCATGCTTCACGGGGTTTGTTAGCGTTTAGCGTACAGCGTTTAGCGTTTAGTTTTTAACCCAAATCTGTCATTGGGAAGGTGTCGGGGTAGTTGCTCGTAACCTCGCGACTTCGCAGCTTCGGCCTTTCACCTTGTCCCTCCTTATCAGGTACCAGCATAGAAATATACCGATGCACGTAAGAATAAGGCCACTGTAAAAAGACATAGGGATATATTTAAAAGTTACCACATGCTTTCCCACAGGGATTTCCACTGCCCTGAAGGCAACATTTGCCCTGTATATCTTCGTCTGCTTTCCGTCTATATATGCCTTCCAGCCTGGATACCATGTGTCGCTTACATACAGAAAGGCATTTGTTTTCGCTTCGCATTCAATAATCACCTTATTGGCATCGTATGATACAAGGGCTGCCGCGCCGGGCATCCCTTCCCCGCTGCCGCTCTGCTTTTTGTCTTTATCAATCAGTATTAACGTTAAACGCAGGTCTACAGCGCTGTCAGTTAATTTTTCCATGGCTGTTGCTGTGTCCTTCGCATAAACCGCCTTATTAAACAGGAGAAACCTGCCCGGGTCCAGCAGATACTCATAAAGATACGCTTTCTTTCCGTTTACCGGAACATCCTTGAGCAATCGAAAATCCTTATCATCCATCTTATAGGAAGTAACCAGATACCGCACGCCCGATATATCAAATAATCTTTTAGCAGCCTC
>CAYMTB010000118.1:0-10725 GCA_964393225.1 uncultured Syntrophorhabdaceae bacterium | reverse complement strand
CGGTACGATTTACCAGAAGCAGAGCAAAACATCCGAAGCCGAAAAGGTATACAACAAGGCGCTGGAAAATGAGGGAATCCCCCGGGCATATAAAGCCCTCATCGCTTCAGAACTGAACCGGTTGAAACAGTGAAAAGATGATGCTGGGTAATTGCTTACCGTTGATCATCGATCAACAAGACTGACGTTGAAAGAAGGCCACCACTGACAGCTCCGCAATGAAGAGTTGCGTTTGTACCGATGCATGTCACGAGGATAATGCAAAATCACCGTTACTGAGAACTGCGAATGAGAGTTGAATAATATAATCAAGACAGAAAAAGAGGATTTCTCGGAGGTCTCAAAAAATGAATGTTTGCTTTAGTAATCGACAAAAGGCCGACTGGTCCACCCCTGCATGTTTGTATTTGTAACGTGCTATGGTGAGACACGAGATGAGGTTGATGACTACATTAAGCTATACGTAAGGTGTACAACTACAAATTCCTTGAGCTACCTTTAATCTTTTGCCACTGACGATTAACCTTTTTTTATCTCTCTTAATGACCACTCTTCAAACCCTTATCTGACAGTATTGTGCTCTTTGTGAAAAGTATTATATTCATAACATGCTGATATTTTGAAGGTAAACATAACTGACACTTTATCAGGTCAACCAAAGATGCGAATACCATAACTCCTGTAATTTCAAGCATATTCATAAAGCTTGTATAATAGTAAAACTGGTATAAAGTGTATGATATTAAGCGTTATGAAACAGCCTGTATGGCTTTTGCACAACTTATGAACAGGTTTTGTTGAAAACATTGCTGAAGGGGTTGATATTATATGAGAAATGGAGTTGATGGAGAAAGCGGCCAAAAACTATGCGAAGATCTTCGAAGGAAACAGACAAATATTATAGAGGTTGATATCTATTCAGGCAACCATGACATCTCTTTTGAGCTTGTGCTTTCCTCAGCATACGAATATTTCTTTATTATAGTATGAACTGCCATAATATTTATGACAAATATCTCCTTGCGATATTATCTGCTTGCTTAATCCCTCTCCCATCGCGAACCTTTCTTTTTGTATCCACGCTTTTTCAATTCTTCTCTTGCCTTCTCCCTGATCTCAAGAGGTACCTTGAAATTGAACCTGTTATCGGGGAGAATACCTTGATTGTCCTGTCCGAAGTCATCGGCAAGCATGATGATGTATCTGTCGGGGATTGTATCGATATGCTGGCCTTTGTATTTGCCGAAAGGCATGATAGATAGATTCGCGGAAGGTTCAGAAAGTCTGTCAGTTTTTTTCAGTTTGTAAATTTTCATGGGCTATATTGTCTTTGGTCGTTCTTATCTCTTCTGTTACAGAAAAAGAATTAAAATTGTATTAAATAAAATACAGAGTATTTGGGGTATAAATATTCTCACTTACCACCCACTTACCACATTTATGCTATGTCATGTATTTGATATTATTAGCTTTTAGTGGCGGAGAGGGTGGGATTCGAACCCACGGTACGCTTATCAGGCGCACAGCCGATTTCGAGTCGGCCCCGTTACAACCGCTTCGGTACCTCTCCTTAATTGAAAAAACCTTTTTAGCAGGGCTTCACTCTTTTCTTTTAAGACGCCGCCCTGTACCTCCACTTTATGGTTAAGGGAAAGCTTGCTTACGTCGATAAGTGAACCTAATGCACCTCTTTTTGAGTCAAAACAGCCGAATACAACACGTTTTATTCTTGCCTCCATGATCCCGCCGGCACACATTACGCACGGTTCCTTGGATACAAAAAGTGTGCAGCCCAGCAGGCGGTAGTTTCCGATCGCCCGGGATGCCTCTTCAATGGCAAGCATCTCGGCATGAGCCGCAGCCGAATTCCTTTTTATGGTAAGGTTATGCGTTTTCGATATAATATCATTTTCCGGAGAAACCAGAATAGCCCCTACAGGTACTTCTTCTTCCTCAAAAGCCTTCGCCGCCTCCTCCAGGCACATTTCCATAAAACCATTATCGTCCATTTTTACAATATAACTGTGATCGACCATAAAATCAATGTTTTTACCCTTCACGCCTGTCTCATTACCTTATTCGAACCTGATCCCTTCATACAGGTGATGGGCAGACCGCATGACACTTTCTTTCATGTTCAGTATGTAGTCAGGCCTGACCTCATCCTTCCATCTGGGATAACCTCCCATCCAGAGATATGCTAAAAGTTCATGGAATCCGGCCCTGCTGAACATGTACTCACCTATTTTTATCTCCCGGGATGATATTGCTGCAATCACAGGTATCTTCGTTAAAGAAGCGTAGCGTTTAATAATACCGTCTATAAGCTCTCTGGTTTTATAACCTTCCGGATTTTGTTTAAACTTTTCCGGTTCATGAGGAAAGGGAAAGTGTCCGTACACATCCCCTATGAATCCGCTGAAGTAAACCCCGCTTATTGCTGCCATAAGGTTGCCGATATCCTTTTCTTCGAGAACATAGGCATTCCAGGCCATATCTGATGATTCGTTCAATCCCTTGCCGGCCATTTCAATAATATGTCCCGAGAAATCACTGGCAAAGAAAAAATAGTTATTTAAGAGTATCATGTCTGTTTCAATGTTAAAGAACCCGAATGGAATTTCACCGTGGCTGAGAGATTTGAATAATAGCGGCACACTACCTCCATAAATCAATTTAGAATTGAGAATGTAGAATTTAGAATTTTCAAACCAATTGAAACCACGAAACGCTACAAACTCTGTATACTTAAAAAATATTAGGTAAATATTATATCATACTTTTCTTATCTTTATGTAGTCGACTTTTCGCTGTTTACTATTGACTGTTCACTGCTTTTATTATTTGCTATAAACTAAACATGGGCGATTATGCAATATACCTGAGGGTTGGCGATCGTGTTTACCATAAAAGGTTTCCAAGATGGGGCATGGGCGTTGTTGTAGAAGAGCGCAGGTCTGAACTGCCGGGCGGTTTTTGTTATGTAAGAATTAATTTTCAGGATGGCAAAGTAAGGGTTTTTGACAACAATTACAGGAGTGAGCAATGCTGTTATTATGCGGGCGTCAAGAAGATTCACACCGAAACACTGGAGAATATGACCGGGTTGAGGCTGGATGTGCTGGAATAAGGTGAGAGATGGAAGGTGAAAAGCAGGGAAATAAGTTGAGTAAGTTAAGTGAGGTGAATAAGTTGAGTAATAGGCGCTCCCCACTCAACAACTCAACTTACTCAACCAACGCAACACCTTTAAAAGGCAGTGAATCGTTTAAGTGATAAAAAAGGAGCTTTGAACAAATGGATGCAGGACTGACCAAATTTGTACGCGGCGGCGGCTGAGCGTCAAAGATAGGTCCGGGTGACCTTGCAAACATACTCTGCGGGATTGAAATACCTGCTGACGTAAACGTGCTTGTAGGAATTGAAGGTTTTGAAGACGCCGGTGTGTATAAAATTACCGATGACATTGCCCTTGTGCAGACGATCGATTTTTTTACCCCCATCGTAAACGATCCATACTGGTTCGGGCAGATAGCAGCAGCGAACGCCATGAGCGACATTTATGCCATGGGCGCCATACCCAAAACAGCATTAAATATGGTCTGTTTTCCACCGAAAAAATTCGACATAGCCATTTTAAAAGAGATTATCCGGGGCGGCGTCGACAAGATACGGGAAGCGGGCGCCAGCCTTCTGGGCGGCCACAGCGTTGATGATGACGAGATAAAGTACGGACTCTCGGTAACAGGCATCGTGCATCCGGATAAGATCCTGAAAAATGAAGGGGCATTGCCCGGGGACCTGCTTGTGCTGACCAAGCCTCTTGGTACCGGTATTTTAAATACAGGGATTAAGGGCGGCCTTTTGAGTGAAGCATCGACCGACAAGCTCATTTACGTGATGGCAGCTCTCAACAAAAAGGCAGCGGAAGCCATGCTCTCGGTAAGGACACACGCGGCAACAGACGTCACGGGCTTCGGCCTTGCAGGTCACCTCAAGGAGATGATCAAGGAATATATCGGCGTTGAGCTTTTTGCGGATAAACTGCCATACTTCGAAGAAGCCGTTGAGCTTGCAAAGACGGGTTTTATTCCCGGCGGCTTGTACAGGAACCGGGATTTTTATAAAGTTTATGTGGAAAGCAGGAGGGATGATTTCTTTTATGACATCATCTTTGACCCGCAGACTTCAGGGGGTCTTCTCATGGCTATCCCCCCTGATGATATCCGGAAATTTGAAGAAAAGGCATTGAAGCTGCAACTGAATTACTGGATCATAGGACAGTTTACCGGCACATCAAAGGGGAATATCCTGCTTACCTGAAATTGTACCTTTCATCCAATTTTGGATTTAGGATTTTGCTTTCCCGTTTAATCTTCGCATCTTCGCAACTTCGGCTTTTCTCCTTCGGCCTTCATCCTGCCTTCTGGATGATTAGACGTTTGGAAGTTTGGGTGTTTAGCCAACCCTCTAACCTTCTAACCCTCCAGCCCTCTTGTCTCCTCTTTTCACTGTTTTTGCTAATGGCAGCTCAAAATCATAATATATAATATCATCGATTGACGTTCTATGAAAACCGCCTCCCGCAAGCCTCATGGAGTGGCCGAGATATGATAATTTCGAGTCACGAAGTTCAAGAGTACTATCTTTTGTGCCGTCGGTTACCTGTAAAACCACATTACCTTCTTTAATCAGACTTTTAAGGTAAACATGCTTTATACCGGAGACTGCAAACTGCTCCAGAAGAGCGCTTACTGTATCATGGAATGTATAGTTGTCAGCAACGACCACAATAGCGCCTTTTGCAGATACAAAATCGAATTGCATGGAGGAAAAGAGCGGTTCAAATGCGATACGCCTGATCAGTTCTTTCATATAAACCTCATCGTTCTCAAGGGATTCAAAGATCGATTCCGATTCATGAGGATTTTCTACTAATGTCACAAGAAGTTCCTGAATCGATTGGTTTATGTCAAATACAGTTTCCTGGTTATCAAAATAGACACCATAGGCTACATTAATAAAATCGGAGAGAAGGTTCCTGAGCCTGCGCAATAGGTTTGCATGAAAGAGGTGTTTAACCTTATCCGGTGCAAAAACCTTTTCAATGCTTTTTACAAACTGGACAGCCCTTGCAATGAGGGGAATTCCTCCCCCCTTCAATTCTTTTGTGAAGTAATAAAATTCATCCACTGCTTTATCGATGGCCTCGGTATCTATTGATCCCGCTATTTCACTTGCATTTGCAGCCTCTTCAAGCATCTCAAGATAATAGGAAATCTTCAGCAGGTGCCCCGAAACAATGGAAAATATATTGCTTGCCTCCTCGAGAAGGACTATTGCGTATTCAGAGATATAATCAGCCCGCGTCTTGTCCATTCTTACAATTCCGGAAAGCCTGACAGCCTCTTTTTTTACTGAGTCAAGTATTCTCTCAGCCTTTTCGAAAGGAAAAGGGATTCCATGACCGGGAAGAAAAGTCTCAATAGCGTGAATCCTCCCGATGTGTATCAAGGCATTCAGGGTAGCCAGCAGGGCCGCGCTGTCCCATCCGACCAACCCCACTATTCCCGGGGTGGTGGCAAGATGAATATCCCCGGTAAAAAGAAGCCTGCCAACCCTATAGCAGAGCCCGTCAGGGCTATGTCCGGGGGTGTGGTATATCTCCATGACGTCCTGTCCGCCCATATTAAAGGGCTGCATTACTAAATGATTATTATTGCCGGGTATTTCTATCATGTGCTGCCCGGAGATATGGGGAAGAATCATGTGGATGGTTGTATTGGGCAGGATGGTGTCGGTCATGTCTGCACCAGTGGCTGCCCTGTCTTTTGATTCTATAGACCGGGCAGCCTTAGGATGGCATATAAACCTTCCTTTTATCTGTTCATCGGAAAGCTGGGTTGCTACAAGAAAGTGGTCATGGTGACAATGGGTAATAAAGATAAAGACGGGCAATTTTTTCTCTGATAGTAATTGCATTACAACATGCCTGATCTGCTCAAACTGGAATCTATCACCTCCCGGATCGATAATAACTATATTTTCCGGTGATTTTAAAATAAAGGTGCTTGAGCAAACTATAGAAGGTTTGCGGATTATGGGGTATATATCAACTTCAAAGGTTCCCGGGACTCGTGTCCATGTGTTTGACTGCAGCATATGTTTGCCTCAGCGGCCCTTTTTGCCTTCCCGGAGGTACAAAGCCCCTATCAGACCGCAGACAAGTCCGATTACGAGTGCGAAAAAACTGCCTATGGAACCGCCCGAATAGATCATGTATGCGAAGAAGAACAGTGCGACACACAAAAGGAGTATCGCTTTGATCCGGTTTGTCTTCTTCTGCTGATTTTTGCCCTGTACTTGTTTGGCGCTCTTCTTTTTCAGTGTTTTTTTACTCATACTTTATTCACCTGACAATACTATATTTTTCAAAGAATTTCATCAAACCGTCCGAATATATTTTACCTGACACGAGAAATCCATCATTGTGACCGCCCTTTATGAGCAGAAATTCCTTTGGCTGTGATGCCTTGTCGTAAAGTGTCCTTCCCTGTTCAAAGGGCACTATCTCATCATCCGGGCTGTGGATAAAGAGCTTCGGGCATTGTATTGAGTTGACCTTGTTTACTGATGCGTACTGATGTTTCGATATGAGCTTCACGGGAAGCCAGGGGTAGAGTTTTGCGGCAAGGTCAGGCAAAGACGTAAAGCTTGACTCCACAATCAGGGCAGCAGGTCCCTTCCTCACTGCAAGCTCCACTGCCACCGCACCCCCAAGTGAATGGCCGACTACTATGATGTCCTGCGGGGTTTTTCCATATTCTGTTGTGAGATAGTCCCATGCGGCCTCTGCATCAAGGTAAGTCCCCTCCTCAGATGGAACGCCATTGCTCCTCCCGTATCCCCTGTAATCAAAGGCGAGGATGCTTAGCTGCAAGCCGTTCAGCATTTTGATATGCTCCAGAAAATGCGATACATTACCTGCGTTTCCATGGCAAAAAATGACTGTTCCCTTCTCGTTTTTCGCAGGAATATACCATCCTGAAATGGTAAAACCGTCCTTTGTCATAAATGTGATGTTCTCATAATGGAGGTTTATATTTTGCGGGGTATGCGTAATCTCCCTTTCGGGAAAGTAGATCATGCTGTCCTGCTTCCAGTACATTGCGCCCACAATACATGAATAGGCGACCAGCAGGATTATTCCGACAGAAACCATTGTTTTTTTCATTCTTTGTATATATAGACTGGAAAAGCTTTACAAACTTTTCGTGAAAATTTTATCCCTCAATGATTTTACATCCATGGGCTTGCACTTCGCGTGTCTCCATACTCCGTTGCCCACATTGAGTCCATCGTCTTTGATCCACCGGTGGCAGACATAGCAGATGTATCGCTTTAATTCTTCAAACAAGGGGTCCTGAAGATACATGTTTTTGGGTTTTCTTGACATGGCAGCTGTTTTCTTGTGCAAGCATAAACCCTGCAGGCAAGAATTGCAAGATTAAACTTACAGCATTAAAGACCGGTGAGTAAGTGCAGGATTGGAATAAAAAAATCATTGTTTTTTTACCTGATGTGGTAAAATGATAAAAATGGTACATATCATTATTTTCATTATTATCTCAACCTTGTTTCTACCGTCTATTGCGCTCTGCAATGAAAGGACAGATATGAACAATACCACCATATGGCCTTCGGACGCGGAAGGCTGGAAGTTGACCGGTATCCCCGCAGGCTACGACTCCAGAACCGCTTTTAAATACATGAATGGCGCGGCCGAACTCTATCTCGCCTATAATCTCAAGCATCTTACCGTACTTCGCTATGAAAAACAGGGGAGATCGGCTGTCTCTGCAGAATTCTTTGAGATGGGTTCTTCAGCAGATGCCTTCGGTGTGTTTTCTTTTGAGCAGCAGGACCCTGATGCGGGGATTGGTCAGGGGTCGGAATTCGGCGGCGGCATGCTCAGATTCTGGAAGGGCAGGTTTTTTGTCGCTGTTTACGGTGAAGAATCCAGCCCTGATATGGATAAAACCATCCTGGCCCTTGGGCGCAAACTGGCTTCGACAATAAAAGAGACCGGCAGTCCTCCTGAAATACTTACCTGTTTACCGGGCAAAGGATCTGTCATAGCCGGAAGGAAGGCGTGGTTTATCAGAAGTCATATCCTCCTTAACCAGCGCTTCTTCATTTCCCACCAGAACATCCTGAACCTTTCTCCCGACGTGGAGGCAGCCGTGGCCCGGTATGACATGGGTAAAGACAAGTTTTATTTGCTCCTCATACGGTACCCTTCACCGGGGAAGGCTGTTGAAGCCCTTACGAGCTTTAAAAAGGCATACATGCCGGATTCTGAAGGACGGTACTCCGTGAAAACGGAAAACGGCAAATGGACAAAAGCCGGACAGCAGAAGGAATTTGTCATGATTATATTTGATACACCCGATGAACCGCTGGCTGAAGGATTAATGAAAGAAACAGACTGTTGGAGGTAACATGAAGGAGAAAAAAATAATAACACGTCGGGACTTTCTCAAAGGCACCGCGGGACTTTTCCTGGCAGGCGCGCTGGCATCTGCCGGTCCACGGGAAGCGCAGGCCCAATTCTCGGCACAGGTCATTGTTATTCGCAAACCCGAAGTATTGGATTCCAGGGATGAGATCAATGCAGGGGTGCTCCAGTCCATGCTTGACGAAGCGATACAGGCCCTTACCAACCGGAAGGAAACGCTGGCCGCATGGCAATCCCTTTTCAGCAAAGCGGACACAGTTGGCATCAAGACAAATGCCTGGCGCTATCTGTCGACGCCGAAGGAGTTGGAAGACGGGATAAAACGGAGGCTCCTTGACATTGGCATCAGCGAGAAGAACCTGTCTGTTGACGATCGGGGAGTGCTTGACAATCCGGTGTTCATGAATGCTACGGCACTTGTCAATGTCCGTCCCGTGAGGACCCACCACTGGTCAGGTGTGGGTACTTGTCTCAAGAATTACATCATGTTTGTGAGGTCTCCTTCTTCCTATCACGGGGACGCCTGTTCCGACCTTGGAAGGATATGGACCCTGCCGGTGGTGAAAGGCAAAACCAGATTGAACATCCTTTGTGCCCTTACACCGCAGTTCTATGGACGGGGGGCGAATTATTTTGACAGGCGTTATGTCTGGCCGTACAAAGGGCTTATCGTCGGAACTGATCCGGTGGCGGTAGATGCTGTCGGGGCTGAATTGCTCAGATTGAAACGGATGGCCTTTTTCAAGGAAGAAAGGGCCCTCGACGTACCGCCTGTTCACATCACCACGGCGGATAAGAAATACCATCTGGGGGTAAGTGATCTCTCAAAAATCCAGATTATAAGGCTCGGGTGGACGGAAGGAGCACTCATCTGAAATCGGGCCCCTGCTTATTTCCCATTGACAAAGGCCCCCTGCCTGAATATTAATAGAGGCGAAGGCATTATAATCCTGCCCTGAAAGGAGAAACAAAACATGAAAACATCGAACCGGTTTTTTGCTGCTCTGAAACTCGTCGCCCTGCTGGCTGCCGCATCCATGATCTATTGCCCCCCGGTATTTGCGTGCACCAGTGTACAGCTAAGTGCCGCAGACGGCTCAAGCGTTGTCGCCCGCACCATGGATGACAATCCGGCGACCATGAAGATCAGGGTGGCGCTTACCCCCAGGGGCAAGGCAATCCGGTCAACAAATCCCGATGGCAGTCCTGGTCTTTCTTATACAACAAAGTATTCCAGCTTCGGTCTGCCAATGATCGGATCCACCACACCCACAGATGCCATGAACGAGAAGGGGCTGACCCTGTCGATCCAGATACTCAATGCCTCCTACTTTCCAACAAGCGTTCCTCCTGAGAAGAAGACGCAAGCATTGTCCAATTTCGATTCCCCGCTCTGGCTGATCAGCCAGTTTGCCACGGTTGACGAGGTGAAGGCAAATCTCAGCAAGGTTGCCGTCTGGACCAAAGAGCAGATGCCGTTTCACCTCGTCCTATTCGATGCCGCCGGTAAAGGGATCGTCATCGAATGGGTGAAGGATGAGACCACGGGGAATTCGGTCACGAAAGTCTATGACAACAAAGTCGGTGTGGTGACAAACGACCCCACCTTTGACTGGCAGCTGACGAACCTGCGGAATTATGTGCAGACCACGCCTGTCTCAACACATGAAAAGCAGTTTGGCGGACTCAATGTCATTGTCCCGAATATGGGCAGCGGCTCTTTTGGCGTTCCCGGGGACATGACCGCGCCCAGCCGTTTTGTCCGCATGGCTGTCCAGCGCAACTCTGTCAAAACCCCGGCGAATGCTGCCGAGGCACTAAGTCTTGTATCTCACATTATCAATAATGCCGATGTTGCTCTCGGAACAGTAAAAGATGCTTCGGCCCCCGATGCACCGTATGATGTCACGATCTGGACCTCGCTTCGGGATATGAAAAATGGTGCCTATTATGTTCGAACAAGTGAAGGCTTCAATTTCTTCAAGGTAGATTGCACGCAGCTCTGGAACTTGCAGAGGATCAATGAGATAAGTCTCTCCGACCTGCAAAAGTCAGGTCTGAGAGATGTGACATCGCTGCTGAAGTAGAAACTGACTGATAGTAAAGCAAAGGAATATGCTATTGTCAAAAAAAGACATGAAAAACCTTTTTCATTCAGCCGCAGACAAGATCGGACAAAAGCCGGACAGTATTTTATATCGGCTGCC
>CAYMTB010000117.1:0-10860 GCA_964393225.1 uncultured Syntrophorhabdaceae bacterium | reverse complement strand
ACGGCCTTTCTTCTTTACTGATCATATCCCGAAGCTCATGATACCCTATTGATTTATCATCCCTTTCCTTTGATGATGTGCCGATGATGACCGGGTTGCCGGATATTCTGATTTCTGCCAGCATCTCTTCTATATCGCTGCATACTCGTATTTTTTCTAAAGCCGCACTTCTCAAAGGGTTATATGTCAAACCGT
Source organism: uncultured Syntrophorhabdaceae bacterium (assembly GCA_964393225.1). Classification (GTDB taxonomy): domain Bacteria; phylum Desulfobacterota; class Syntrophorhabdia; order Syntrophorhabdales; family Syntrophorhabdaceae; genus MWEV01. The sequence continues at coordinate 10,665 of CAYMTB010000117.1, read as the reverse complement.
ATCCATGTTCCCAGTGGTGAATCAATTTTTCCATTATCTGCCTCTGTTTTACAAGAGGAGTAACAATATAGCATAAGTCAATACCAAATGTCATGCAACTTCTTGCAATGTCATGTATTTCCATATTCGTTACGCTTGTGGCAACGATCTCCCGATTTTTGTCGTAAACCGGGTAGTGGATAATTGCAATAAATACATTACTCAGGGATGTCCTCCATAATCTCTCTCATGAACTTGCGGTCTTCTTTGCCGGGTTCAGCATGGGCCATCAAGTCGGGCCTTTTGAGGATTGTCTTTTTTATCGCCTCTTTCCTTCTCCATTTTCTTATCTCTTCGTGATTTCCGGATAACAGCACAGCAGGGACCTCCATGTCCATAAACAGAGGGGGCCTGGTATACTGCGGATATTCGAGGAGTCCGTCCTTCAGACTTTCATCGCTCACAGATGCTTCATTTCCAAGCACGCCCGGAATGTACCTTATAATCGCATCTATGAGCACCAGTGCGGGTATTTCACCGCCGGAAAGGATATAATCGCCTATGGATATTTCTTCATCGACAAGGGAAAGCACCCTTTCATCCGTGCCTTCATAACGGCCGCACAAAAGCGCTAAATGAGGATTACGCGCAAGCCTTACTGCTGTTTCTTCATCCAGTATCCTGCCCTGAGGGGTAAGCAGTATATATTTCGGCCTTTTCATATTTGCGTTAATATGTTCCATGGCGTTGTAGATAGGTTCTATCTTCATAACCATGCCGGGCCCGCCTCCGTAAGGGGCGTCATCACAGGTCCTGTGCACATCTTCAGCAAAATCACGTATGTTTACAAGATTAAAGTTTACAAGTCCCTTGTCCGCAGCCTTTTTTATGATACTCTCCTGGAGCGGTGATTCAAATATTTTAGGAAAGAGTGTAAGAATTGTTATGATCATACAAAGAATATATCCCCTTTTACCTTTATGAATAAACTATCGAGATTAATCTCAGTGATGAATTCTTCCACCATGGGAATTAATATTTCCTTCTCTCCTCTGACCACTAACAGGCCCTGAGCGCCCGTGTGCATTATCTCTGTAACGGTTCCCACCACGATATCACCCTGATCGATTACTTTCAGGCCAATAAGCTGGTATTCATAATATTCGCCGTCATCCAGAGGGGGGAGTTGTTCCTCTTTGACAAAGAATTCTTTGTTTATCAGAGGCAAGGCAGCCTCAGGGCTGTCAAATCCTTTAAACTTCAGGTAGAAAAAACCTTTATAGAACCTTTTTTCTGTTGGTTCAAATGTTACCCAACTGTTGTTTTCATTCTTAACTAAAAAAGAGGTGTATTCATAGAACACCCCTTTTTCGTCATTGTAATACTGAAATTTTACTTCCCCTTTGATTCCATGGGTGGATGTTACTCGCCCGACAGGGACATATCCCATTACTCTATGATTTCGAGAACTGCCCGTTTCCTGACTTTTGTGGATGCTGCACTCAATATGGTTCTCATGGCACGCGCAGTCCGTCCCTGTTTCCCAATGACCTTTCCGAGGTCATCTTTGGAAACACTCAGTTCAAAAACGGATGTTTTCTCGCCTTCAATTTCGGATACTTTTACCTGATCAGGGTTGTCTACCAAGGCCTTTGCAATGAATTCAATCAGTTCTTTCAACATGGCTCCACCTCCATAAGTTATTGGGTTATTTCCTTGAGTACCCCTTCTTTTTTGAATATGTTTTCAACAGTCTTTGTGGGCCTTGCCCCTTTTTTATACCATTCCCTGATCTTTTCTTTATCAAGGGTTATCTCGGCAGGGTCTGTAATAGGGTTGTATGTCCCCACGTTTTCAATAAACCTGCCGTCTCTTGGATACTGACTGTCAGCTACAACAATTCTGTAAAAAGGTCTTTTCTTAGCACCATACCGTGACAATCTGAATTTTACCGCCAAAATTCCACCTCCTATCGCATGAGTAGTTGCTTTGGAAAGCCCTTTGAGCCTCCCTTTGCGAACTTTTTGATCATTTTTTTTGTTTCTGCATACTTTTTCAGAAGCTCATTTACATCCTGAACCTTTGTGGCACTGCCCTTTGCAATGCGCATTCTCCTGCTCCCGTCTATAAGATGGGGATAGATTCTTTCTTTTGCAGTCATGGAATTTATAATTGCTTCGGTCTTTTTTATATCCTTTTCCGCCTCGGAAAAGTTAATTGCCCCCTTTAGCTTGTTAAATCCCGGGAACATACTGATGATGGATTCTATTGAACCAAGCTTCTTCATCTGTTTTATCTGTTCCCTGAAATCTTCAAGGGTGAATTCGTCTTTTCTCAGTTTCTTTTCAAACGTCCTCGCCTGTTTCTCATCGAATACTTCCTGCGCCTTCTCAACGAGGGAGACGATATCGCCCATACCGAGTATGCGGGATACCAGCCTTTCGGGGAAGAAAGGCTCAAGGGCATCCAGTTTTTCACCTATACCAATAAATTTTATGGGTTTCCCCGTGGCTGCCTTTATTGAGATGGCAGCGCCGCCTCTCGCGTCGCCGTCTAATTTTGTGAGAATCACGCCGTCTACATCCAGTTTTTCGTTAAATGCCCTTGCAATATTAACTGCATCCTGCCCTGTCATAGCATCAAGAACAAGCAGGGTTTCTCTCGGGTTGAGGAGTTTTTTCTGGTTTATCAGCTCCTCCATCATCTCATCATTTATATGGAGGCGGCCGGCAGTGTCCACAATCATGGTATCGAACCCGTTCTTCATTGCGTAAGCCTTTGCGCCGGAGCATATTTGAAGCGGGTCCTTCATATTCTTTGAATCAAAGGTGCTTACGCCTATCTGGGCGCCTATCTTCATTAACTGGTCGATTGCAGCAGGTCTGTAAACATCTGACGGGACGAGAAGAGGTTTCCTGCCTTTTTTCCTTAAAAATATAGCCAGCTTGCCTGCTGTTGTTGTTTTACCTGAACCCTGAAGTCCTGTAAGCATAATAGCAACCGGCGGAGAACCGGAGGTGTCGAGTGGTTTATTTTCCTTGCCGAGAAGCTCGCACATCTCATCATGGACGATCTTTATGAACAGTTGACCGGGGGTTATACTGGTGAGTACCCCACCGCCTATGGCCTTCTCCTTCACCTTTTCGAGGAAGTCTTTCGCAACTTTATAATTAACGTCTGCCTCGAGGAGCGCAACCCTTACTTCACGCAGGGAGTCCTTGATATTATCATCAGTGAGCTTCCCGTATCCCCTGAGCTTTTTGAATGTACTTTCTAATCTTTCCTGTAATTTCTCGAACATATAAGTATATAAGATAATAAAAAACCGTTGAATAGTCAATGTTAATCATGCAGACCCTACGCCCGGTTAGTTCCTCCGCCCTTTTTAAAACTCGTAATTTGGAATTGGTGATTGGCAAGAATCGTGATCTGTAAAGTTGTCATACTATAAAGAAGAACTGGTCAACAAAGTCGTCTGTAAAGTGCGGGAATTATTTTGCTGTCTTCCGCTTCATTGTATTAACATGGCCATAAGGCTTCACCGGGGCTCATCCTTGATACGGATATATGGCCTTATAAAGTTCAACAGAAATTTGTGTACCTCGTCTGAAGTATAATCCCTATCAGCAGCACTATTAAATTCATACCCGTTTTCCCTTAACAGCTTGTCTACAGTCATAACCATCTCCTGCATCACATTGTTTAACCTTCTATCACTATAGCACTTCATTAACAGGTCTTCGCCGCTGATCACAGCCTTATCCTTTGATACCGGCCTTCCGAATGGGGATACATTGCTCATGTCATCTCCTTTACTTGATTCCATCCTCACTTTCTTAATTCTCCTGTAATTTTAGCTAATTTGCAAGTGAAAATCATATATGTATCAACAACGGATTTATTCCCCCTTCCCCCTTCCCATCTTCACAACTTCCCATCTTCACAACTTTGCAGCTTCGGCCCCCCTTCAGTCTTCTTAACCTTCAACTTGCCTCTTTTTCTCTACGCTCTCCGCTCCTTTCCCCTTCTGCCTACCCCTTTTCCTAGGCAGCGCAGCGCATCCGCTACGAAAATCCCTTGTAATTTAAAGCAGATTTGTGTATTATATGGTTTCGTTTAATATCATTTTCCATGAGGAGTGGCGATGTACATTTCAATAATAGGAGCCGCCGGTTCGGGGAAAACAATACTTTTTCAGGCTTTGAGCGGCATAAAAAAAGATAATGGCATTGCCCCGAATACAATAGTAACAGTTGATGTGCCGGATGAGCGCCTTGAAAACCTGTCTAAAATATTCAATCCAAAAAAGACTGTCCACGCGCGTATAGAAATATCCGACACAGCAACGATAGAAGAGGGCGATGTAAAGAACGAAACGATCAGCGCTAAGGCAATCCAGAAAATGCGGACAAGCGATGCCTTTATCCTTATTCTGCGGCATTTTGATAATGGATTATCCGCTGATCCTGCAGCTGAGTTCAGGACAATTTTTACCGAGTTTATCCTTTCCGATATGGCGCAGATTGAAATGCGCCTGGAGCGCATCAACAAACAGGGAGGAAAGAAAGACAATCCCCTCGTCCAGCAGGAAAAGGCCATGCTTGAGAAGTGTCTCGCCCACCTTAATGAAGAAAAACCATTATCTGTCCTGCAAACCTTAAATGGAGAAGGGAAAATGCTTCGCGGCTTTCAGTTCCTCTCGCAAAAGCCTATGATGCTGGTGGTGAATTGCGATGAAATGACAGTTGATAAAGCTGAAACAATCCTGTCAGATATTAAACTGTTATTGCCCGGCGATATCCCCATTATTATTGCCTGCGCCAAACTTGAAGCGGAACTGGCGCTTATGCCCCCCGAAGAGTGTGCTGATTTCATGATAGAATACGGCATCAAGGAAACGATACGTGACCGTATCATACAGCTTGCCTGCCGGACGCTGGGCCTGATCTTTTTTTTAACGGTCGGGGAAGATGAGTGCCGTGCATGGCCGATAAAAAGGGGCATGAGCGCCCAGGATGCAGCAGGGACTATTCATACAGATTTTTACAATAAATTTATCCGTGCCGAAACGGTTGGCTACGATGATTTTATAAAATACGGTAATTTTGCAGAATGTAAAAAGGCAGGCGTGTGGCGTCTCGAAGGGAAGGAATATGTTGTCAGGGATGGTGATATCATTTCCATCAGGGCAGGCAACTAATACTTTTCCTGACCCAGAAGTTCGTACACCTTCAATTTACCGATCGTTGAATCAATCTCAAATTCGCCAAAATCATTGACGTTCAGACGGGACTGCGCGGCGCGGCGGGTATTCTCGCTGACAAGAATTCCGTTTGGTAAAGTTTTAGTGAGGGTCTGGAGTCTGAAAACAGTATTGACTGATTCGCCAATTACTGTGTAGTCCATTTTTTTATCGAAACCGATATTGCCAACTACAACCTCACCGGTATGGATACTGATACCGATTATGAGGGGAGCCCCCAACTCCTGGAGGAGATGGTCGTTTATCGCCTCGATTGACTGTTTCATTTCCAGGGCCGCAGCAATTGCGTTATCGGCAGCTACGGTACTCGGAACAGGCGCACCGAAAACAGCAAGGAAACCATCGCCCAGGTATTTATCGACAATACCGTGATGGTTGAATACGATACCGCCCATTACTGAAAAAAAGTAGTTAAGCATTGATACTGTTTTTTGTGGTCCAATTTCTTTTGCAACCCTGGAAAATCCCCGTATATCAATATTCAGGAGGGTGAGGCTTCTGAACTCATCAATAATTGCCTTCTCTGTATCCTTCCCGTAAACGATTTTGTCCACAACCTCCATAGGCACAAACTTCTGGAACATTTGCCTGATGCCCCGCTCATGCTCTGTCATCGATATTGTTTCCCTATAGAGACGCGCGTTTTCCATAGCGATCACCAGTGAAGAGGTGATGGAATGGAGGAGATGTTCATCGTTTGGGCCAAAGTCGCCATTGATTTTATTGATAAGCTCAATAACACCAAGTACTTTGCCCTGAGATATCATTGGAATGCACAATATGGAACGTGTCTGGAATCCGGTTTTCCTGTCGATTTCAGGGAAAAAATGGGGAGATTGTGCCATATCATTCACAATAAGCGGTTTCCCCTGGCTTGCAACATATCCGGAGATGCCCTGCCCCAGTTTAATTTTAAAATTTTTGAGTTTATCGATATCGCCGCCGAAAGCAATCTTAAATTCAAGCTCGCTGTCATGCAATAAAAACAGCGATCCAGCCTCAACGTTCATGACGATATGAATCATATCCATTGCATACTGAAGGACTTTGTCTATGTCGAATGTTGATATGGCAAGGGTATTTCCGATCTCTTTAAGCGTTTCCAATTCATTTTCACGTTTTCCAACAGCAGTTGATAATCTGTCTCTTTCGATTGCGAAAGAAAGACTATCTCTTGCCAGGTTGATGAATTCGATTGTTCTATGAAAATATTCAGATTTTGATGTGCAAAGGACCAGCACTCCTTCCATCCTGCCCTGCATCTTTATGGCTGACAACAGACAGGACATGTACCCGTGACTGCAAAGGAGCTCCCTTTCTATCTCTTTAGATAATGATTCAATATCTTCAATGATGAGGGTTGAATTTTGCTGCATCACTTTGTCAAAGTTTGAGTCTTTGTAATTGTAATAAGTACCCCTTGATAGATTTACCGGAGTGCGTGAGAAAAAATCATAAACCATGAGGTCGTTAGGCCTTGTCTCTTCTTTGATCATGATAAAAGCTGCTTCAAAAGGAATAAGCACCCGGATTTCGTTGAGAATTGCATGTATGAGCTCGCTGCTCTTGAAGCTCGAATAGATAATCTTAAAGATTTTCTCCAATTGTTTAAGGAATCCTTCGTTCTGCTCATTTTTCTTAAGGAGACGAAGATTTTCATATGTGAAAGCAGCGCTGCTCAGCAGGGATGCAAGTGCTTCCATATCTTCCGGAACAAAGGGTGTGCTGTCATCTTTCCGGGAGACTGTGAGGACGCCGATAATATCATTAATGGTTTTAATAGGCATGCATATGAAAGATTTTGTCCCGTAGAGTGATCGGCTGTTCCTCCCGAAACGGCTGTCTTTTTCTATATCATTAACAAGAAGAGGGGATTTATTGATGACCGCATATTTTGCGATGCTTTTATCGAATTCAATCCTGTCTCCCACTTTAACTATGTCGGCAAGGCCGATGTTAGCCTGTAATATGAAAAATTTATGGCCCGGCCGCTCAAGCATCAGCACAGAGCCTATATTTGCATTTGCCAGCTTTAAAGCCCGTTCCAGAGTAATATACATAAGCTCTTCCGGGTCATAGGTGATATAACACAGGTCTGAAAGCTCTTTAAGGGTCGATATTTTAGACGAATTTTTTTCAAGCTGTGCGAAGGTAGACTTGAATTTACTTTCAATGGCATTAAAGGACTGAACGATATTTGCTAATTCATCTTCACCGTCATCAAGCCGTATGCCCGAAATGTCACTCGAAATCTTTTCAGAAATTGTATTTGAGATTGCAACTACTTTGTTAAAAATGCTCCTGAGTAAGAGAAACCCGAGAAATGAAAAAATGAGAAATGCGATGAGAAAAATACGCAGGGATTCATCATAGATGATATCGTACTTGTAGGCATAAAACAAAAAGCCGAAAACCGGAAAAACAAAGAAGAGACCGACAATTATATACAGCTTGTAATAAAGGTTCTTATTTTTTAGCGATACTTCGTTAAGCCAATGCGTTTCGGGTTCGTTCTTCATAATTATTTCAGCATAGCGCTTGCTGAAGCTATGTTACAGAAAGATATTTCAGTTGTCAACGGTAAATAGCGGATAATAATTCAGGATAAAAAAGGCCCCGTGTTCCCACGGGGCCTTTCGGTTGTTTCGTCTATATGCTACTCAAGTGTTTCGTCACCGATTCTCATACCGTAGAATGAGCGATATATGAAGACGAGTGCCACGATGAAGAAGACTGCGCCGATCGATGTTTTTACTGCCTGAGACTGAATAGTCACGGCTATTTCAGTTGCGAGAAGCCCGAAAAGGGTTGTGAACTTGATAACCGGGTTCATAGAAACAGACGATGTATCTTTAAAGGGGTCGCCAACGGTATCACCGATAACGGTTGCTTCGTGGAGCGGGGTTCCCTTCTCTTTCAGATCAACTTCGACGATCTTCTTGGCATTATCCCAGGCACCACCGGCGTTTGCCATAAAGATGGCTTGAAAGAGCCCGAAAAATGCGATTCCAACGAGATATCCGATGAAGAAATAGGGGTTGAAGAAGGACAATGCGAGGGCCATGAAGAAGACCACGATGAAGATATTCAGCATGCCTTTCTGGGCGTACTGGGTGCAAATCTTTACGACTTCCTTGCTATCCTCGATGGAAGCCTCTTCCTTGTCGAGGTTGATATTTTTCTTGATGAATACGACAGCCCTGTATGCACCGGTTGTAACTGCCTGGGTAGCTGCGCCGGTAAACCAGTAGATAACAGCGCCGCCCATGAGAAGACCGAGGATAATCTGGGGCTGCACGAGGCTCAGTTTGGCAACAACATCCCCAAACATGTTCTCAAGAAGGATGATGATGCCGAAGACCATTGTAGTTGCACCGACGACGGCTGTACCGATAAGCACCGGTTTTGCCGTTGCCTTGAAGGTGTTGCCTGCCCCGTCAGCTTCTTCGAGGTAATCTTTGGCTGTATCGAAATTCGGTTCAAAACCGAACTGTTTCTTAATTTCTGCTTTTACGTTGGGAACTGACTCAATCCGGGAGAGTTCATAGACAGACTGTGCGTTATCTGCTACGGGACCGTAACTGTCAACGGCGATTGTTACTGGACCCATGCCGAGGAAACCAAAGGCCACAAGGCCAAAGGCAAATACTGGAGCCGCAAATGAGAATTTCGCAGGCATGACTGCCATAATTGAGGGATGCATGGAAACAAGGTAGGCGATGAACATGAGAGTGAGGATTGTCAAACCTTCCCAGAAAGCGGAGAAGTTTCCGGCAACAAAACCGGAGAGGATATTCAGCGATGCACCGCCATGACGTGCCGCACTTACGCATTCCTGCACGTGCCGCGACTTGGTGCTTGTGAAGACCTTGGTAAACTCGGGGATCAATGCGCCGGCAATGGTGCCGCAGGAGATGATTATGGAAAGCGCCCACCACAGGCCTGGATACTTGGCATCCATGTCACCAAGGAGCATATAGCTTGCCCAGAAGGTAACAATGATTGAGACTGCCGAGGTGATCCATACGAGATTGGTAAGGGGCTGTTCAAAATCAAATTTTGTCTTTGAGCCATAAAGGGAAGAGGTGATGCCTTTATTGATGAAATACGAAACAAGGGAAGTAATGATCATAAGAATACGCATTGCGAATATCCAGATGATCAGGATTCCAGACATGACGGGATTTGCTGCTAAGGCAAGGGCGAGGAAGGCGATTAAGGCAACACCGGTAACACCGTATGTTTCGAAACCGTCTGCGGTGGGGCCGACGCTGTCGCCTGCGTTGTCACCGGTACAGTCGGCGATAACACCGGGGTTTTTCGGGTCGTCTTCGGGAAGCTTGAAGACGATCTTCATTAAGTCGGAGCCGATATCGGCAATCTTCGTGAAGATACCGCCTGCGATTCTCAAGGCGCTTGCGCCGAGTGACTCACCGATGGCAAAACCGATGAAACTCGGACCGATAAGTTCTTTCGGAAGGAAACAGAGGATACATATCATGAAGAAGAGTTCCACGCTGACAAGAAGAAGCCCAACGCTCATCCCTGAGTTGAGAGGGATGGCTACTACATCAACGGGCCTGCCGCGCAGGGATGAAAAAGCTGTCCTGGAATTGGCCCATGTATTGATTCTCATGCCGAACCATGCCACTCCGTATGAGCCGAGTATACCGAAGATAGAACAAATAAGGATGATGACCATACTGCCGAATGGCGCATGTGAAAGTCCCATAAAGTAGTAAACCATACATATTGCGATGAGGACCCAGAGGATGACCAGGAACTTGCCCTGCTGTGCAAGGTAGGACTTACAGGTTTGCCAGATGATCTCTGATACCTCCAGCATGGCCCTGTGGGCAGGGAGGTTCTTTGTCTGATTCGCCTGGACGACCGAGAAGATAAGGCCGACAAAACAGATAAAGATACCGAAATACATGATGGACAGGCCGCTTAACCCGCCGAAGATATTAAAGGATACCTGGGAAAGATCCGGCAGCACGATGTCTGCTTCGCCGGCAAGGGCGAGTGGTGCTGTCATTAACAGCATGGCAGCAAAAAGAAACAATGAAAAGAACATATTGCGTTTACTCATCTATAACCTCCTTAGAAAATTTTGTTAATAACTATTATAACCTAACATAGCTAAAGTAATTATATATTGCCCTGCTGCTAAGTTAAGATTTGTATATTTTAAAACTATTTTTTCGGGAATGTCAATGAACTTTATGAAAAAATTCACAACCATAAATCAGTAAGGCAGCGTGGAGCGTAGAGCATGGAGCGATGATCGGAGAGTGGAAGGTTGGATGATTCGAGGTTTAGCTAACCTTCTAACCCCCTAATCATCTATGAATGGTTGTGAACCGTGAACGGGCTGTTGCCCAAACTATAGATTTTGTCGTACACCCATGCCTTAGCATCTT
>CAYMTB010000116.1:0-10865 GCA_964393225.1 uncultured Syntrophorhabdaceae bacterium | reverse complement strand
CTTTTAAACCTCGGAGAATTGGTGCTTATTGATACCGGTGCAGGTCCAAGCGTAAACAAGATAGTTCAGAATATCGAAAAATTGGAACTTGATCCTGCAAAGATTTCCACTGTGATCCTTACGCACTGCCATATAGACCATGTGGGCGGAGCGCATGAATTCAAGAGGCGGTTTGGCTCGCGCATTGTTATGCACGAAGTCGATTCAACAGCGGTTGAAACAGGAGATAACAGGATGACGGCGGCGCACTGGTATGGTGTCAACTTCGCGCCTCTGGCCGTGGACACAAAACTTTCAAAAGAGGAGGAGAGGCTTACCGTTGGCGGCCAGGAAATTATCTGTTTACATACGCCGGGGCACACACCCGGATCGATCTCTGTGTATCTCGACAGGGGCGGGAAAAGAATTCTCTTCGGCCAGGATATCCATGGACCTTTTCTTGCGGAGTTTGGCGCAAACATGTCACACTGGCAGAAATCCATGGAGAAGCTTCTTGCATTAAAAGCAGATATTCTCTGCGAAGGGCATTTCGGCGTTTATCAGCCGAACAAAAAAGTGACTGAATACATTGAGCGGTATATCGAAGAATATTGGGAATAAAACAAATTGAAAGCCTCGAAGTTTTAACAAAAATAATTTCCAGCCAGCCCCCACTTATTCCTCAGGAGAATCAAGATCATATTTTAACCGGTTGCTCGTCTGTGTCAGCAGGCCCGTAATAAACATCTCCTCGACTATTAAATCAATTTCGTTTGCACTTACCTTGTCTCTAAACAACGATTCAATGTGTTTCTTTAATGTCCCACCGGTCCTTGGACGTTTCTGGTTATCTATTTTCTTTAGATTTGAAACTACAATGCTTGTAAACCTTGAGGTCGGGAGTTGTTTCTTACTGTCGGCCAGTTCGGCAAGATTTGAAATCCTTTTTATAGGTACGCCCGAATCGTTTATATACTTCATCAGAGAGTCATAACCGCTGTCCATGGAAAGGATAATCAGTTCAATGTCTTTTTTGAGCCTTTCACATAATCGGCCCAATTCAAAGGCGATGTGAAAGTCAAGATTGTTTTTGCCGTCACCCGCTATTTTGAGCCATTTGACCCGTTCACCGAGGGCCTGAGTCTTTTCCACAACAGGAAAGGGTATTCTGTTCTGGGATTTACCGACGAAGATTGCAATCTCAGTGTCTGCGAGATCGATAAGTTCAAAATCAAGCTTTTGTACATTTTCAAAATCGATTAAAAGTATTCGTTTCATTCAAAGCGCCTCTCGTGTTTCAGAATAACTATTTTACAGAATTTTAACAAGCTAAATTTGTGTCCGGTATCGAGAATCCAATGATATGTTTTAAAACAGACCAACCATTCCCTTGATTTTCTTCCGCTCAGCCCCGTCAAAGATTTTAACTTTACCATACTCACCGTCAAAGCCCGGCACAATACTGACATTACCGGAACGCATGCGCGATATAGCCTCTCTGATAAGTGGCGTACATGCACTTTCAATACTGTCAAGGCGAACGTCCATGAGGATTTTGAATTCATTGCCGAGTTTGTGTAGGAGACTTTGATACTCTTTATTAACCGTCTTGCTGCCAGGACCTACATCAAGGCATTCCCCGAGTATTTCAGGTAAGGGGACCGTGGAGTAAAAATGCGGTGCGCCTTCCGGTTTAAAACCGTCTATCCTGTCTGCGAGCTTATTAACCCTGTGCATAACGCCTATGGTAACCTTTCTGCCACACACAGGACAGAGATAATTATGTTTTACAGTGTCCTTCGGGGAAAGGTTTACACCGCATGCCCTGTGCCCGTCATAGTGGTATTTTCCTTCTTCAGGAAAAAACTCTATGGTGCCGAGAAAACCTTCTTTCGTCTTAACAGCATTTGTTATGCCCGCATAGGACAACCCTGTATCGAAGATACTTGCCTCTCTCCCTATTTTGGACGGCGAATGGGCATCGGAGTTCGAAATTAATGTTATACGGTCAAGCGCCGAAACCCTCCAGTTCATGGACGGGTCTGAGGAAAGCCCTGTTTCAATGGCTGAGATATGCGGGGTGAGCTCCTCATAGCATTCCTCAAGAGAATCGAATCCCGATACAGCCCCGAATACGGAAAAGTGGGGGGTCCATGCATGGGCGGGGATGACCATGGCATGAGGGCACATATCCATAACGATCTTGAGAAGCATTTTAGCATCGAGACCGAGTATGGGTCTCCCGTCGGATTTTATATTTCCAATTTTTGAAAGTGCTGTTTGGATTTTTGCAGCATCGGCAAAGTCAGGGACAAGGACTATGGAGTGCACCTTCCGCGTTCTTCCATTTTTGCTGTAGATGGAGCTGATCTCGGAGGAAAGCATAAAAAAGACTTCTGATCTGCATAAATCGGGGACATCGTTTGTCTCATATTCCTCTTTCAGCTTGAACAATCCATTGCCTGCAGGCGTCAGCTTTTCATTCAATTCCTTAAACCATGCCGGGTGGGTAAAATCACCTGTGCCTACAACTGTTATGCCTTTTAGCTGAGCCCATTTCCATAACGCCTCAGGGGCCATGTCCTTGCTGCTGGCCCGCGAATATTTTGAATGGATATGGAGGTCTGTAATGATATGCATGTTTAGTATAGTAGGCGACTTTGCTAATACGAATGAACGTTGCTAATTATAGCACAGACGGGCACAATTATGGTAAAGTTTCAGGGAGATATAAAGGGAAGTATAGCGAATAACCAAAGGGTTTTTAGGGAGAGCGAACAGCTTGAAGAAGGATACACATGGAAAATATCGTTTTTACTTTCAGGACGGGGTAGCTGAGCCCTCTGTCCTGATAGGCGCCTTTCTGAAGGCAGATGTGCTTGAAGGGAAAGGGAGAGACTCCATAAAAGTGCTGACAGTAGATGGCAAAAGCATAGCATGCAGAAAATATATACACGGGGGTTTATTAAGGGGGCTAACAAAGGATTATTTTTTTTCCGGGCAAAGAGCTATAAAGGAGTTGGCAATTATTCATTATTTAAAAAATGCGGGATTCCCCGTTCTTAAGCCTTACTGTGCAATGATTGAAACATGTGGCGCAATGAAAATCCCATATCTCCTTACTCTATTCGAGGAAGACGCAATGAGTCTGTTGGATTTTTTTTCAAAAGCTGAATCCGGGACAAGGTCAAAGATCATTAAAGCGATCGCCGGTTACATGTATGATCTCGAAAGGCTTGGTGTCTACCACCCTGATCTGCACCTTAACAACATCCTGATTACACACAACAACGAAATGAGATTTCTCGATTTTGATAAGGCCTGCATTAAACCGATAACAAAAAAAGATATGGAACGCATGTTCTGGAGGCTCAACAGGTATGCAGAAAAGATGGCAAGAAAAGGATATCCCCCCGTAAGTATTAAAGAAAAGATTCTATTCTTAAGAAGTTACGAGAAGCTTTCCGGATATGATATCCTGCCGCTCATGAGGAAACGTTTAAAATCTATGAGGTTTTTTGACAAAATAGGTTGGTTGTTAGACTCGTTCCTGTACAGAAGCAAAGACAAATAGTTTGGCGCCGGCAGCAAATAGAGTTTGCAGTTGATATTTTCTGTTTTATCGATTTTTAATTCTTGGTTTTCGACGATTCACTATTCACTATCGACTTCTTTTGACTGCCTTTACGTGTTTCTCCCCCAGCGTCTATGTACCCAGAACCATTCCTCGGGGTGCTTAAGTATGATGGTTTCGAGGAATACATTTATTTTCCTTGTGTTATTGTGGATCAACTCTTCTATGTTTCCCTTTCTTTCCATATCTATCGGTTCACCGCAAACCAGCGTGTACCTCAGGAATCCTTTGCGCACCAGATAAAAAGGGATAACGGGTGTACCAGTTTTCATGCCAATCATAGCAATCCCTTTTGAAGTAGGCACCTTTTCACCGAAAAGCTCAACAAAAACCCCCCTCGACCTTTTTTCCCTCTGGTCAGCAAGGATTGCTATGATATTATCTTCTTTAAGGCAACGCATGATGTCCCTGCTGGTGTTGATGTTGGGAAGGATTTTGAGACCCGTTGATATTCTGAGGCCATTGAGAAAGTTATTCAGCTTTACTCGTTTTTTTAGCGGACGCGCAAGCGCGATAACATCATTTTCAAAAAAGCGCGATGTTATACCCATAATTTCCCAGTTGGCGTAATGGAACACAAGCGCTATGAGCCCTTTGTGCATTTTTAACGCTTCATCTGCGAACTGCCTGTCGTCTATGCTGAACCGCAGATCGTACTCTGCCCTTGAAAGGTATGGGACAAGGAGAAGTTCAATAAAGTTGATCCCCATATTTTCGAAACATTTTTTTGCGATGCGCTTTTGCCAGGAAACATCTGAATTGTTGAAAACCCTTCTGATGTTAGTGATAGCAATGGTTCGTCTTCTTTTCAGGATATAAAAGGCAATCCTTCCAAAAAACACACCAACCCCCTGCCGGCCATTTTCGGGCAAGATACGGACGAATTGTTGGAAAAGTTTTATTACAAAAATAAGGAGGGAATCTATAAGCACCTGTATCTATTTGCAAACAACGCTGATCGCTTCATCTATAAGCATTATAGGTATATCGTCCTTGATGGGGTATATGAGTTTACAGGCATTGCATATAAGACCATCCTGCGATTCGTTGAGGCTGATAGCGCCCTTGCATTTAGGGCAGCAGAGTATATCGAGTAATTCTTTCTTGATGGGCACTTTACTCTCCAGACTTTTTAGTGGTTTCCGTGTTGTCCTTTTTTATTGCCTGTTCAAAAAAATCCCCGAGCATTGAAAGGGAGCCTTCTTCCCTGGTATATGTTTCCATCGTCCTGTCATCTTCAATTTTCTTTATTGCCTTGATGCTCAAGCCAATTCTCTTGTTTCTCTCATCTATGTTGAGAACCATGGCCTTTACCTCATCATCAATTTTGAAAAACTCGGAAGGATGTTTCCCTTTTGCTTCGTCTACCTCTGATATATGGATAAGTCCCTCTATGCCGTTTTCTATTTCAACAAAAATGCCGAAATCGGTTAAACTTGTTACATAACCGTCTGCAATATCCCCTACATGATAGCGGCTCGTAAGACCAGCCCACGGGTCTTCATTTAATTGTTTGATGCTCAGGGAAAATTTCTTCTGTCCTTTGTCTATATTAATAACAAGGGCTTCTACAGTTACTCCTTTTTTATAGGTATCAGAAACAGCCTTTTTTCTCCTTGACCACGAGATTTCTGACATGTGCACCAGGCCATCTATTCCGTTTCCTATTCCGACGAACATACCGAAATCGGTGATGTTTTTTACCTTTCCTTTAATTATTGAGCCAACAGGGTACTCCCGGGCAAGCTCATCCCATGGGTCTGGCAATAATTGCTTAAGGCCCAGAGAAATTCGTTTTTTCTCCTTATCTATTCCAAGAACAACAAGCTCGATCCATTCACCTTTTTTTACAATTTTGTCCGGATTTTTAATCCTTCTGTCCCAGCTCATCTCGCTGATGTGAAGCAGTCCTTCTACACCCTGCTCGAGTTCCACGAAAACGCCATAGTCGACAATCCCTACAATCTTGCCTCTTACCTTTTCCCCTATCGGATACCTTTCCTCTACCTTAAGCCACGGGTCCGGCTTAAGTTGTTTTATGCTGACAGACACCTTCTCTTTTTCTGTGTCTGCCTCCAATACTTTGACCTTTACCTCGTCACCGACCCTTAAATGTTCTTTTGGGTGTGTGATCCTGCCCCATGTGATCTCGTTGAGATAAAGAAAACCGTCAACCCCGCCAAGATCTACGAAGACGCCATAGTCTGTTATGTTTCGTACAAAACCATAAAGGATCTGGTCCTTTTTGATGTTTTTCCAGAACTCGCTTTTCTTTTTATCCCTTTCTTCTTCCATAAACATTCTTCTTGAAACGATGACATTCCCTTTTCGCTGGTTTACCTTGATAACCTTGAATCTCAGGTGTCTGCCGACGAATGAAGAGGCGTTTTTTACGGGTTTAATATCTACCTGAGATATGGGGAGGAAGGCATTAACGCCGATATCAACTGAAAAACCACCCTTTACTTCTGAGACGATATCTCCGTCAACGTGAGTTCCATCTTCAAAGGATTTATTTATCTTTTGCCATGTTCTGATGAAATCAACTCTTTGTTTTGAGAGGAGAAGCAATCCGAATCCACTTTCCCTTCCAACAATCATCACCTCAACTTCATCGCCTACCTGGACCTTTGGCTCACCCGATTTGCTGATAAATTCGCTAATAGAGATCTTGCCTTCGGATTTTAAGCCAACATCCACAATGACGGTGTCGCCATTGATGTTGAGGATTTTTCCCTTTAATATATTACCGTCTTGCAGGCTCTTCATGGAAGTCTCATAGAGCGCCCTCATCTCCTCTTGAGTTTTTTCTTTTTGTACTCCCGTTTCGCCTGTATCTAACATGTAAGCCCCCTAAAGATTATTTACCCGCCTCTCCACAATATCTAAAATATGATCCGGGGTAGAGGCTCCCCCAGTTATGCCAACCTTGTTCACGCCCGAAAACCATTCAGGCATTATATCTTTTTCAGTCTCGATATGGTATGTGAGCGGTTGCACTCTTTTCACCACATTGTAAAGCTTTGTTGTGTTCGAGCTGTTTTTTCCACCAACAATCAGCATTAAATCTACCTTTGAGGCCAGCATGGCTGCCTCATCCTGTCGTACCTCAGTGCTTTGACATATTGTATTGTAAACTCTTAGTTCTTCGACCCCCTCAATTAAACCCCGAACGATGTTGAAAAATGTTTCTTTATCCTGTGTGGTTTGGCTTACCACCCCGATCTTTTTTTCCTTAATAGAAGTGGGTATTTGCAATACAATACCATCATTATCCAAATAACTCAACACACTTTTCACTTCAGGGTGGTCTTTGTCTCCCACAATAACCACTTTGTACCCGTTTTTTTTTAGGAAAATTGCGCCTTTTCTCACCCTTTTCACAAAGGGGCACGTGGTATCAATGATGGGCAGACCCTTGCCTTTTATGTACGCCTCTTCCTCTTTTTTTATCCCGTGGGTTCTGAATACAACAACACCATCATCGATCTTATAAACATCATCAACGGGTATTATCCCTTTTTCTTTTAGACTATCCACCATCTGAGGGTTGTGTATGATTGGACCTATTGTATAAATTTTTCCTTTATTTTGTTCAGCTTCCCGTATGACTATATTTATTGCCCTTTTCACGCCGAAACAAAAACCTAAATGTTTTGTCTTCAGAACCTGCATCGCTACCTCAATACATTAATATGTTTTAGTAGTGCATCTGCCACGCCTGTTGCATTTACCCCGGTCGTATCAATAACAACAGCCCCCTGCGGTATTGTGAGGGGTGCAATATCTCTCTCGGAATCGTCCCTGTCCCTTCTTGACATCTCTTCCTTCACTCGGGATATTTCATCATCAATGCCTTTCGCTGATAGTTCAACGTGCCGCCTCTTTGCTCGTTCATCAGGGTTGGCATCCAGGTAGAATTTTATATCGGCATCAGGAAAAACAATACTCCCCGTATCCCTTCCTTCCATGACGATTCCGCCATTTTCCCCTATTGCTCTCTGTTTTTTTGTGAGATACTCCCTCACTTCTTTCTTCTGTGAGAGGTTTGATGCCAACAGCGATATTTCCGGGCCCCTGATGTCCTCGCTGATATCTTTATCATCAAGAAAAACCCTTGCGGTCTCTCCAAACTCGAACCGCATCGAAAGGTTTTCAAGAAACCCTTCCATATCATTTAGTGGACTTGCGCCATGCGTTTTATATGCGTATGCTATTCCCCTGTACATGGCGCCCGTATCAATGTATGTATAACCGAGAGACCGCGCAAGCATCTTCGCAACAGTGCTCTTACCGGCACCGCTCGGACCGTCAATGGTGATGATTAAACCCTTCTTCATAGTATTTTCTTCAGCGCCTCTATAAACCGCATATTTTCACTCGTCCTGCCTATTGATACCCTTATGTGCTCAGGGAGGTTATAGGCGCCCATCCACCTTACCAGGATTTTTTCTTCAAAGAGCCTTTTTGTAATTGCTTCAGCCCCCTTCCCGATACGGAATAGCACATAATTGGCTTCTGTCGGAACATACTCTATTGACAGCTCCTTCAAGGCGCTATAAAGGTATATTTTCCCTTTCTTGTTATTGTTAAGCACCTTTTCCAGATGCTTTTCGTCTTTTAATGCGGTTTTTGCGCCGATCAATGCTATTATGTTCACGCTGAACGGCTGCTTTGTCCTCTCAAGAAAAGAGGCCAGAGAGGCTTCGCAGATCCCGTACCCCACCCTTAAACCGGCGAGGGCATAGGCCTTTGAGAATGTCCTCAACGTGAGAACGGGAAAGTCGTTTATATATTTGGAAGAATCGGGAAACCCCGCACTTTCTACAAACTCCGCGTACGCTTCATCGACAACAACAAGCACGTCATCCGGTATTCCCTTTAGAAAAAGCGTGAAGTCCTTTTTCTCGAAGATTGTCCCTGTGGGGTTGAGCGGATTGTTTAGAAATATGACGCGAGTTTGATCATCGACAGCGTCGCGGATTGTGCGGAGGTCAACCTTCATATGTTTATCAAGCGGAACCCTGCTTACTTCATATCCGTAAATCTTTGACGCTATTGCATAGAAGGCAAAAGAAGGTTCGGATATAATCACCCTGTTTTTCCCTTTGATTTTCATTGTTTTAAGCGCCATCTCGATAAGCTCATCAGAGCCGTTTCCAAGCACAATCTGTTCGGGCTTTGTCCCGTATTTTTCCGCAATCGCTGCTTTCAATTCGTGTTCGCCGCCGGGGTAACGCGTTATGTATGGGATTGCTTCAAGTATATCAGAAAGCAACCCGGGAGATGGCGGGAAGGGGTTTTCATTTGAGGCGAGCCTTGCCCATCCATCGTCGAGACCATACATGGCGGCCTTGGGGTAGTGAGGGATTCCTTTAATATTTTCATCAATCGTTAATTTCATTTCTTCTTTTCTGTGGCCCTTTTCAAAAGCTCGAATGCGTTTTGCTGCATTGTGTCAAATGCCTCCGGGGTCAGTCCTGCCCCTAATACAACATTTCTTGCCCGTTCTTCACTAACCAGGTCGGATGGACTATGCGAGTCGGTGTTAAATATAAGTTTTGCACCACATTTTTCTGCCAGCCTTCCTACGTGGCCATTAGCGAGGGAATGGCCCTTTCGCCCGCTTATTTCAAGGAGAACACCATTTTTTCTTGCACGAATTACATCATCTTCGGTAATGAGCCCGGGGTGGGCAAGGATGTCCGCCCCGCCCGCGATGGCCTCCCTGTTTGTCCCTTCTTCAACGGGTTCAGCAATGGTCTCGCCGTGGACAACCACGTAGAAGATACCGAGTTTCCTCGCAAAGCCGATGAGTTCCCTTATCATATTCTTTGGAACATGCGTTATTTCAACACCAGGCAGAATCGTGATTCCTTCTTGGTAGGCAATGTGTTTACCCAGCCTGAGTATTGATGCGGCAACATGCTCAATATTTGTATGGTCAACGTGATCTGATATGCCTATAGCGCGATAACCCTTCACCTTCGCTCTTCGCGCTAATTCAGCAGGAAGAAGTTCTCCGTCGCTTAAAAGCGTGTGTGTATGCAGATCTATCACCGTTATCGCCCTCCCGTTTTTTTGGTTTCTCTTGTTTCTTTCGTTGTGAACCCAAGAAACCCGGCAAACTCAAAAAACCTTGTTTTATTACATTTTATATTTACCGAAATCATCCGGCGAGAGATTTTCAAGAATATCCTCCCAATCACCTGCTTCGGTCACAACCTTATCCCCTTTTGTAGAGAGGTCAACCTTTGCTGATTTTTTAATGACGCTCTCTTCCACAAAGATGGGTGCATTGGTTCTTAATGCAATCGCTATAGCGTCACTTGGTCTCGAATCAACAACGAGCCGCTTGTTATCAACCTCAAGATGGAGCAGCGCGTAATATGTGTTGTCTTTCAGGTCGTTTACTTCAACCCTTACGATCTTCACGCCCAGGCTATCCAGAATATTTTTCACCAGGTCGTGTGTCATGGGCCTCGGTGTATTGATGTTTTCCAGGGCAGTGGCAATACTTGATGCCTCAAGCAGTCCGATCCAGATAGGGAGAACGTCCTTATCTTCAAGGTCTTTAAGAAGCACTATAGGCGTGTTTGTAAAAGGGTCTACGGTTATGCCCGCCACCTTCATTTCTTTAAGCATATCGTGCCTCCTTGGTCAATTACTGGGACACCCGCAAGCGGGTACCCGGTCGCCCCCTCTTCGCAACCCGCAAGCAGGTGCCCGGCCAGAAGAGACTCCCCTTCTCGCTTGCTGTGCGAGCTATTTTTCATGCAACTTTTGATACTACCCTTAGGTTTTTCACCCTTGAGTGAATTGGTGCAGCCCTTTACTATATGAACATCGGTTATCCGCCCAACCATATCTTTTTCACCCTTAAAATTTACAATTTTATTTGTCCTAGTCCTGCCTGTAATTTCTTCTTCCGAGTTTTTGCTGGAACCCTCCACAAGGACTTCAACGGTTTTTCCTTCGATTGACCTGTTTTTTTTCAGGGTTATGCCCTTTTGAACTTCCTGCAGATGCCTCAACCTTTCGAGAGCAACTTCCTTCGGCACTTCTTCAGGCAGGGCTGATGCAGCGGTGTGTTTTCTCGGGGAATAAGCAAAGGAGAATATACCGTCAAATTTTACATGCCGAACCAGTTCCATGGTTTTGTCAAATGCCTCTTTGTTTTCTCCTGGAAAACCAACAATGCAGTCCGTTGTAATGGCAATGTCGCTGCACCGGTTTCTTAGCCGAACCACCT
>CAYMTB010000115.1:0-10940 GCA_964393225.1 uncultured Syntrophorhabdaceae bacterium | reverse complement strand
GACCGATTCTATAGCACCAACAATATTGGCATCAGAATCAAGAAGAGGTGATGCCGTTCCCCAGAAGTAAGCGCCTTTGCCGCCATATACAGCGGGGGCATAGCCTTCCCCGTAAATAATATCCCTTTTTTTTTCAATCATCTTATACTTTTGATGTTTTTCAGGGTCATCCTCGAATACAAGGTCTATCAGTATAGGCCTCTTACCCCCATAGAATGGTATTGAATATGCTTGATCCCCCTTACCGAGGATGTCTTCCTTTTTTACACCTGTCAACTGTTCTAATGCCCTGTTCCAGGCAATGACCTTTTTATCTTTATCTATAACAAAGGTAGCGTCAGGAAGAAATTCAATTATATCGGAGAGTTGCTTCCTGGATGAAAGCAATGCCTCCTCTGATTTCTTTTGCAGGGTTATATCTTCACAAGTCATGATGTGAACACCGGTTTCCATTTGGACCGAGATAAAGTTAATAATCTTTTCCGTTCCATCCTTACATGTTGCAGAAAAAACATGTGGTCTTTTTTCGCCTGGCCCGGCTCTTCTTAAATCTTCTAACCATGCAGAGATAACAGTGTGTCTGTGTACCTGGTCAGGGTATGCCTTTGTAAACCACGTCCTTCCATCGGGAATGTCTGACAGGTCGTAACCGAATATTTCTTTAAATTTCGGGTTGATATAGGCAAAATTTCCATCCTTATCTATCATTGCCATTCCAAAAGGTGCATTTTCAGTAAGGATGGAGAGCCTCTGCTTCTCATGTCTTAGTTTTTCTTCTGCCTGCTTGCGTTGGGTGACATCCTGCGCGGTACCTTCATAATACAGTATCTTGCCTGCTTCGTCTTTGACGGCACGGGCATTGATTGAAACCCAGATTATGCTTCCATCTTTTCTGTAGTGTTGTGTCTCAAACCCATAAATAGTACCCTGTCCTTCGAGAATCTCTTTATACCTTACCCTGTCTTCAGGGTTCACATATCCCTGCTTTGATAAGTCAGTAACACCTTTTATTAACTCTTCAGGGGTATAATATCCTATCATCCTCGCAAGGGCTGGATTGACACTTATAAATTGTCCTTCGGGAGTGGTCTGAAAGATGCCTTCGGTGGCATTCTCATAGATGGCACGGTAATTGTCTTCGCTTTTTTTCAGTGCCTCTTCTGCCTGCCTACGTTCCCTTCTTGACCCTGCGTTCTTAAGCTCCCTCTGAATCGAAGGGATAAGGCGTGAGAGATTGTTCTTCATCACATAATCATGGGCACCTGATATTATTGCCTCTGCTGCTACCTCTTCACCGATGGTGCCTGATACAATGATAAATGGGATCTCCAGCCCTTTCTCCTTGTACAGTTTGAGTGCTGCAAGACCGCTGAAACCGGGCATCTTATAGTCTGATATGATGATGTCCCATTTTTCTCTATCAAGGGCATCCCGCATGGCATCTTTTGTTTCTAAACGTTCATAGGTCAGCTTATAGCCGGCACGTTCAAGACGGTGAACAATAAGCAGTGTATCATCTTCAGAATCTTCAATGATTAAAGCACGAAGCGGCATTTGCATGCATTATCTCCGTTGAGTAATTCGTGATTGGTTTAACTAATTACAAATTGCGATTTTTCAAGTCCCGTTATTAGATTATAAGCCTTTGCTCCTTCAATAACAACTTTTATTCAAACCCAAATCCTTTCTCCCTGTTTTAGCGTTCAGCGGATAGCGTGTAGGTTTTTAACTCTACGCTACTCAAACTTAAATCCTCCGTCTTTGAAAAGTTTGAGACACGCTTCCACCACCTGCTCATCGTAGAGGATGCCTTTGTTCTTTTCTATTTCAAGGAGTGTCTTTTCTATGCCGATTCCAGGGGCCTGAGGGTTTGGAAGTGCCTTAGATTCCATTGTATTGGCAACAGCAATAATACGCGCCTCTATAGATATCTCGTCGCCTTTGAGCCCCTTCGGGTATCCGGAGCCATCCAGCATCTCATGATGTTGGAGGATAACATCGGCAACAGGCCAGGGGAAACCCATATCCTTTAAAGCATTATAACCGATTTCAACATGCGCTTTTATGAGCTCAACTTCAATCTTGCTGAGGGGGGGCGGTTTGCTCAGAATTTCCAGGGGTACACCTGTCTTGCCAATATCATGGAGAAATCCTGTAACCCATATGCCTTCTGTCCTGTCGTAAGAAAAACCCATTTCTGAAGCAATGGCAATGGCAAGCTGGGCCACATGACGTTGATGCTTTGCCGTATAATCATCTCTCATGGAGATGATTGCTGATGCTGCATGAATTGTCCCGTTTAATGCCTTGCGGACCTGTATAAGAGCATCGTTCAGCTTTTCGTTTGCCATTTTTAATTCATTTGTCCGCTCTTGAACCAGTTCTTCAAGATGTTCACGGTATCTTTGCAGTTCTTTCTCTGCCTTTATAATTCTTACCAATGACTCTATGCGGGCAAGGAATTCTCTTTTCTGGATGGGTCGGGAAATGTACCCGTCTGCACCGTATTCCAGGCCTTCAGCCTGTTGTTCAGGCATGGTCTGCAATGACGAGATAAGAACTATAAACATGCCGGGAAGTTGCGGGTCAGACTTTATCTGACGGCAGAGATCAATGCCGTTTACGTCAGGCAGAACCACATCAAGCAAGATCATATCGGGAAGATTTTCTTTTATCTTTTTCAGGCCTTCCTTTCCGTTAACTGCTTCAATAACTTCATATCCTGCTGATTTTAACATACGTGAATTGACAAGAAGGAGATCCTCGTCATCATCAATAACCAATACTGTAAAAGCGCTTTTCATTGGTGCCTCCTTACTTATTATGTGCCCGGTACTTCGTTGGATGGGGCAGTACTGCCCGTGATCATTCGGTCACTTAATGACACAAATGCCGGTTGATGAATAATCATCCAGTGATAGAACGGGTAGATGGCGCTATATGCTTCGGCCTGGAGTTCCCTTTTCGATATTTCCACCCACGTATCCAGTTGGGCCGGCCAGTAGGTAAGTTGAAAACCATGGGAGCGGTACGCCCTGAAAACCCAAAGCACTGTCTCGACCAGAACTTCCGGATTGTAAGCAAAAAAGAGGGATTCCAGAAAACGTGCATGGTTCCGATGGTTATCCTCCATCATGGACCTGTTCCCTTTCCCTATAAGGAGTTCAAGATCAGGTCTTGCACCCATAATCCGGTTCATTTCCGAGGCAAGCATTTCCCTTTTTTCTGCATATTCCTGAGCAGCATTCAAGGGTGGCTGCTCGATCCTTTGAGCTGTTGCGATAAGTTCCTCTTTCGTCATATCTCATCCTCCAGATTGTTTTTTCCTGCCGGAAGGGAAAAGGAAAAGGTCGTTCCTTTCCCCGCAGTGCTTTCCGCCCATACGCTTCCTTTGTGGGCGGTTATGATTCTATGGGCTATGGCAAGACCAAGGCCGGTGCTCTTTTCGCCTGCCGTACCACGAACTGACGTTTTCGAAAAAGGCTTAAACAGTTTTTTCAAGTCCTCCTCCGGAATACCCTGACCTTCGTCCTTTATAGATATTAATATGGTTTCATTGTCTTGTATAACATTGATTTCAACTGTAGTATCGGGTGGTGAAAACTTGATGGCATTGGTGACCAGATTGTCCATGACCTGTTTTATTTTGGATTCATCAATATATATATCGGGCATGGGGGACGTTTCTTTTAAGAGGAGGGTGATCTGCTTTTTCTCTGCAAGGAAACGGTTGAGAACAAGCGATTGGCTGACAACCGATATAACATTACATTTTTTTACATCGAGGGTAAGCTTCCCTGATTCGATGGCAGAAATATCAAGAATATCACTCAGCATGGCAAGCATAAACTCGCTGAGAGATTTTATTGAAGAGAGAAACTTGATATGCTCGCCTTCAAGCCTGTCCGAAGCCTCATCGATGAGAAAATCACTGTAAAGAGAAATTGCACCGATGGGGGTTCGGAGGTCGTGTGCTGCCATGCCGAGATACTGATTCTTCAATTCGTTCAGTTTTGCAAGCTCTGCATTTTTCTTGTGCAACTCACGCGTAAGATTGCTCAATTCGTTGTTGACAAGCAGGAGGTTCTCACGCAGCGTTTCAATTTCTGCGCTGTTTATCTCTCCAAAGGCGATGATGCTCTCGCCAATGTCAAAAAAACGGAAATAGAATGTCTGCGGAAGACCGTTTACCGTTTTCACATTGATGAGATGCGTTTTGGTGCTGTCCTCTTGCAGCAGGTTGATATTTACCATTCCATGAAAGTCAACAATGAGATCATGAACCGGTGCATTGATAATATCCATTCCCATGAGGTGCATTGCATATTCGTTGGCTTCCCTGACCCTCCATTCACGGTCGAGGATAAGAAATATAAGCGAGGTATTACAGGAAATATATGTATATATCTGCCGGAGAAGTCTCTCGTTTTTCATGACCGTATAATCTCTTCGAGTAGATATACAGATTCGATATAGGTAACATTCCGGTACTTTTCCAAAACACGGGTATTGCCCCATCGGAATGCCTGCCCGCCTGCAAGAATCTCCAGACCCGGATATGATGCCTGTATCTGTTCTATGCCATCAAGGAGTGTATTTATATTGAAATAGATGGCCAGAGACAGACAGACTATGCGAGGTTTTTTCTCATCGATAAGCGCAAGGAGATCGCTGACGGGTGTATTGGCGCCAAGAAAGTAGCCGTCCCATCCGTTCAGCTCAAAGATATCGGCAACCATTTTTCCGCCTATCTGATGATACTCATTGGCAACGCACGAGATAATCGCCTTTTCCCCTGTATGTTCTGCGCTGAAAATCACCGGATATGCCATGTGTAACAGACTCTCCGTGACGGCAGTGGCAAGATGTTCCATTGCCACCGATATTCTGTTGTATTCCCACAACTCGCCGACTTTGTAGAGAGAGCGTTGAAAGAGATGGGTATAGAGTTCTTTTATATCGCATCCGCCATCAAGCAGCCCCTTCACGATTGCCGCACACCCTGCCCTGTTACCGGCAAGCAAGTACGAGAAATACTGACCATATGCTGCTTCATCAATCATGCATCACCACCGGAAAAAAGGGTTCAAGGGGTCGAGGGTTCCAGGGTTCACGTCTCACTGTTCACTCAAAGGCAAACCCCTTCTCACGAAATAATCTCAGGCAGGCTTCAACCGCCTTCTCATCATAGAGGATATCTTTGTTCTTCTCAATTTCCTCAAGGGCTACGTCTATACCTAAGCCGGGTCTGTAGGGACGGTGGGATGAGATGGCTTCAACCACATCAGCCACAGAGATAATCCTTGCTTCGAGGAGAATCTGGTTACCTTTGAGGCCCTGAGGATAGCCTGAGCCATCTAATCTCTCATGGTGCTGGAGGACTATTTCGGCTATGGGATACGGCAATCCTACATCCTTCAGTATGTCGTAACCTGATTGAGAATGAACCCTGATGAGACTCATTTCTATGTCAGTTATTTTGCCGGGTTTACTTAAGATTTCTGCTGGTACCGATATCTTGCCTATGTCATGGATAATGCCTGCCATACGGATAGTATCAACTGTATCGTATGAAAGTCCAATCTCCTGAGCAATGGTTCTTGCAAGGTTTGATACCCTCCTCTGGTGACCTGCGGTATAGGGGTCACGTGTCTCTACTGTCAATGACATGGCCTGGATGGTGCCGGCCAGGGATTTGCGTAGCTTCTCGAGGGTCTGCTGAAGAGATTCTTCGGCAAGCTTGCGGGAAGTAATGTCCTCGAAGGTTCCTTCAAAAAAGAGGATATTCCCCGTCTCATCCTTTACCGCATGGGCAGTGATGAGGGCCCAGAATATGCTTCCATCTTTCCGGTAATGTTGTGTCTCGAAATCCTTTACAACACCCTTCTCTTTCATGATGTTTATAAGCGCTAACCGATTATTGGCGTTCACATAGAGATGCTCCCCTATGTTCGTTACAGAGGATATGAGTTCCTCCGGTGATTCGTATCCAGCCATCCTTGCCATGGCGGGATTTGCACTTATGAATTGTCCCTGAAGGGTGGTCTGAAAGATGCCTTCTATGGCATTCTCGAAAATGGAGCGGTATTTTTCTTCGCTTGCCTTGAGGGAATCTTCTGCCTGTTTGCGATCAGTGATGTCACGGACAACAGACACAGCCCCGATGATATTGCCGGCGGAATCTCTGACCGGGGCAGCATTGACTTGGCGATACCGGAATTCTCCGCTTGCCGGAACCTGGACAAGTTCCTCCTGGTTTATTACCGCTTCTCCAGAGAGTGCCCGCAAAGGTGGAGCCTCCTCAACAGGGCGGGGGCTGCCATCAGGGCGCAACACCACCAGGCTCTTTGCCAGGTTTTCCACTTCTATCATCTGGTCAGGGTCAAGGCAGAACCGCTTCAAGGCAGATGGATTTGCTATGGTGAATCTCTTTTGTGTATCTGCAAACCAGACCTCATCGGTCATGCTGTTGATCAGTGCGGATAGTCTGTTTTTCTCTTCCTGAACAGATGTCAGAAGCGCCAGGACTTTCTCCTCGGCCTGCTTGTGCTCAGTTATGTCATGGAAGAAGACAAAAGCACCATCGTGATCTCCCCATCGCGTCGGCACAGCAGCGACTTCAACGTTGAAGGGCGAACCATCCATCTTGCGGTATATCTGTTCAAGCAGGGGAACAGCCTTTTTTTCCTCATTGAGCAAGCGAATTCTTTCCTTCGCAAGATCACGGAAACGGAAATCAAACCTGTCTAAAACAGGCTGCTCCAGGAGTTGATCAGCCGATTCTGCCCCGAAGAGCTTGACGGCTTCCGGATTGAGATAGGCAAACCGGTATTGGGTTTGCACAAAGATCCCGTATGTAGCATTTTCAATGATCAATTTGAAGCGTTCCTCGCTCTCCTGCAGTTTGGCGACGTAACCTGTTTCTGCGTGGCTGAATTTCTTTTCCCGCCGCTGATATATATACAAGCCTAAAACTGCCGCTAAGGCCAGCACCCCGAAGAGAACTCCTTGTACAAGAGCCTCGCGACGCCAGGTAGCGAAGATGGCAGAAATGTCACGAGAGACGGCAACCATCAGAGGTTTGTCCTCAATGAATTTATCGCTCTTTACGGTACGTATCGCTATCATGCGCTCATCCCCGGTTGCGTAAACGTATCCCTTGAACAAACTGGCTGTCTGCTTGTTTTCTATGTGACGGGCGTAGAAGGAACCGGGCTTGGCCAGGTCCATGCCTTCAACATCTTTGCGATCCGGTACCATCAGGAACACCTTGCCATCGCTATGGTTCACAGAAGCTCTCATGTCTGGTGCGTATAGAATCGATCCCAAAAGGATGGTAAAGTATTCGGGATCGAGGGTCGCAGCGACAATGCCGGCAAACTCACCTTTAGGACCGGTCACCACCCGCGCCAAGTTCATGCCAAAGACACCGAGAACGGTCTTGAAAGGCGGAGAGACGTAGAGCATGGCTGGGTCTGGATGTTGGCGTGGAGTCTTAAAATAGTCCCGCTCGGCAAAATTACGGCCTATCAAATCCTCTCTGTTTGAGGCCACATTAATGCCTTCGGCATTAATTATTTGTAGGGTTCGCACCCCCGGCATGGCGTCGCTCATGGCCCGCAATCGCTCGTTGGCAAGTGATTTGCCGTCCTGCTTGGTTTTCCAGTAAGGCAGATCATCGCGAATGCCCACCAGTACCTGATTGGTTGCATCCAATTGGTGTCCCAAGTTTTCATCCAGGACCTTGGCCAGGTTGGCCAGTCGCGCCCGCTCCTGCGCTTCAATAAAGCTGTGCTGTCTGGCAAGAAAGTAGCTTATGGCACTGCCCAGAACCAGTAGCGTCATACCAAGAATCAGCCAGTGGACAAAGAACATGCGAGTGTTTGTGAAAGTAACATCTTTTTTCTCCCAAGTTTCAGAGGGCATAATATATCCCGTGTCCGGATACCAGTGAAAATGGCTCACGGACTGCAATGAAACCAGGAGAGAGCACCGCCAAAACAACCACGAGCGTAAAAGGAATTGTTATTCTGTAGCGCAGACTTTTTGGATGACGAATTCGCGGTTTTGTTTCCGTTTTGCCGGCATCGTTTGCCTGTTTCAAATGAACCTCTTGCTCATTACCTACATACATAAAGGCCGCATAACTTTAAAACCCTATATCTCGTTCCTCGCACCTCGCCTCTATCAACATATTTATATTTGATTATAGCAGAGAAACAGGAAAGATAAACATGAAATATTTATTGCCATGCGAAACATTGTATTCATTGCTGTTTTGTGAAACTGAGGATAGCAGGAAGGCTTTATGAGGCGATAGATCAAGATGTTGTATTAAGAAATCTGTAAGCGCAATCGTTTCCCGAGTGCTGCTGCAAAACGTTCAAGGGTTGACAATTTGATGTCTTCCGCATGGTTCTCGATTCTTGAAATTGCGGTTTTTCGGGTGTTGAGCCTGAAAACCGGTTCCTCCTGCGTTAGGCCTTGAAATATCAGCTTTTTCAACTATGCCCGTGACCGCTCTCTTTCTTTTCATTTTCATGCTATTACAGCAGGTTGTCAAGGACAATTATTATGGTTTTCTCCATTACCACACTTTACACACGATACAAATTGCTTATTTGTGAAAAACTTGCTCAAAGGAAGCGCCAATCAACACCAACTTTAACAATCAATTCTTTACATATTCGCTGTTTTCTCCTTTTGGACCGCATTCCTGGCAGTCCCTTATCTTATTGACAGGAGAGGTATTTTGCTATAATAATGTGCGGAAAGATTTATTACATCAATATGAGGAGGAAAAGGAATGAAACGTATTTTTATGTGTATGATGGTGATGGTAATGGTGTTCTTCCTGGTGGGTACTGTAACTGCCCAGGACAAGAAACCCGATGCAACACTGAAACTTAGCCAGGGGCAGGTTGCCGTAGGGATAGGGTTTAGCTGGGGGAGCGGTGTCCTGACATATGAGGGAAAAGAACATCCCTTTAAAATTACCGGGCTCTCCATCATTGATGTCGGGATTACCAAGGCAGAGGCAAGCGGTAGCGTATATAACCTCAAAAAGCTTGAAGATTTCAATGGGACGTATACATCGGTTGCAGCAGAAGGCACTCTGGCCGGTGGCGGTGGTGTTGTTGCAATGAAAAATCAGAATGGCGTTCAGATCAATCTTGTGGCAACAACTCAGGGGGCCAATATCAAACTATCCCTTGATGGCGTTAAATATACACTGAAATAGCGACTGCAAGTGGGAACTTCTTTATAAAGAGGAAGTTCCCACTTGATCTCAACTAATATCCGACCTTTTATGTATCGATTTTCACGCTGATACACTCACCCGCTGCTAAAACACCAGGGCTGATTAAGTTTAAGATAAACCCTGGAACAGAGCGTGTCAATGAAAATGAATGTCAAGCCAAAACAGAAACATCCGGTTTATTCTATGACGATGCCGTTACGGATTGCCGCTTAAAACGTTGAACTTTGAAAAATATAACCCGACCCTCGATTTCGGGAAGGCTTTATGAGGCGATAGATCAAGATATGGTTCTCGATTCTTGAAATTGCGGTTTTTCGGGTAAAGAAACAGAATATACGATATGTATTTGAACCGAATTGAATTCTGCACTCCCATATCTCTTAAGTGCTGACAAGTTTTTTAAAATATGAAGAAGGGACAATATCCAAATCCTCCAACAGACCCAAAACCCATGTTACTTTCTGTGCAGCTTTTGCCGGTAACGAATCAAGAAACTCCCTTGTCGGGCAGTTTCCGCTAACCGTCGTATAGAACGTAACAACTCTTCTCACTAAATAATTTTAACTTGGATGTTAACCTTAGATTCATTCCCGGACTTTGGAGTCTTGATGGTAAGCCTTCTTAATGTCTTTGAAAGCAGAGGGGCACTGCATGGGTTCTTAAGATCAGGGAGACATTTTTCAATGATGAAATTAAAGAAGGTCTTCAGCTGGGCATAGCGTAACCTTCTGGTGGATTTGGATAAAGTTTTTGTCATCTGCTCCAGGAAGTGGTAGATCTCATCCGGTTTTATAGAATCGAGATCACGACCAGAGAGAACAGAGTCGAAATGCTGTAATAAAAAATAGAGTTGCAGTTGTTGTAAAGGTATCTACGAAGCAAGTATAGGAGCGTTTTGCAGAATATAACTATTGCCACTTCAAATGTACTGTGAGGAAAACTCCTCTATGCTTGCTTTAAGGAAGTTATGACGGCCAAGCAATCGAGAGGCACCCGTATGTTTCGTTAGACGAATACGTCTAAGCCCTTAATGTTTCCTCCGCCAAACCGGGCCATGGTTTGTGCGGCAACGGTCAATCCTTCTTTGAGATAGATCCCGTCAATACCCGGAACAGCAAAGGAATAGAAAAGAACATTGCGCGTATCATCCCTCACTTTTGTTTTTTCATCTGCCCCCTGGCAAAGTACGCAGATGATGTCCTTTTCGTCCCGGAGCACGATCTCTCCTTCTGTCATTATGAATTGGCGACCTCCCATTCCAACACTCGTCTCCCCTCCCCGGGCTACATCGAGCATGAGCCTGCCTTCGATCCGGTCAAAATCAGTGACTGCCACGAGGATACCGGCACACATCTCGGCCATAAAGTGGGCATCAACCATGAGGTTGTACCTCGGAAACCCGCTCTGGATTGTTCTCTTAAGATGCCGGGGCAAGGGACATTCGAATCTGAAGCTCTGAAAAAACCGATCGTAGATATCGATACGCTGAGAGATATCAGCAAGTGTTTCCCGCTTTCTCATTTTTCGCAGGAGATTTCGCTTGTATTGATCGAATCCTGTGCTGTCGCTTAAGGGCCGGCAGTCTGAAATGAGCGCCAACCCGAATGCCACACCTGGGTACTTAACTTCATAGGCAGACGAGATTGAAAACTCTATCCATGTTGCCATTTTATTTTCT
>CAYMTB010000114.1:0-10985 GCA_964393225.1 uncultured Syntrophorhabdaceae bacterium | reverse complement strand
CCCTGCGGGGAGCTTCCGCGTTATCCAGAGGAAGTCCTTAACGACAGCCTGCGATGTTTGCTCATATTTGAATGAGTCGCTCAAGGCATTCATAGTCATGGGTTTCACCAACGCACGAAGAACCACGTGGCCCATGGAGGTTCAGGTCCTTGACATGTCCGACGAAGGAGGTTTTATCCCGTCAATCTGGGGTGAGCAGTATGGGCGGCTCACGTTCAAGGATGACGTTTTCAAAGACAACATGTGTGAAAACTTAAAGGCATCCGTTGCTCACGAGATGTTTCACTTCTTCCAGGACCTTTACGACCCCAGGGGACCCTATGCCAAGGCATCCTCTGACCCCAGCAGCTGGATCAATGAAGCGACCGCTTCCTGGACGGAGGAGATCTTAAAGACAGACCCCGGCAGCCACGTCCCCGATAATTTTTCGAAGAACCTGGTTCAAGCCATTGTTTTTCCACCACAGGATCCGTCACAATACTGGACAAGCGGAGATACTAAATTGACAACGGGGCAGATGACGGATTGGGGGAAACACGGCTACGGTCTTGCCGGGCTGATCAAGTATTTTCATAAACACTATTATGCAGGAAACACAGCAAAATTCAACACCTTTCTCACATCTATCTACACAGAGATGCGTGCCGGAAAACAGGGTGCCGCTATGTTCATCCCGGCGGTAAAGGACCCAGCCACCGGGGCTGTTGCCAATCCTTCGGTGTGGTGGGTGGACTATCTGACCAAGCTCTTTGATGGTAGTATCTACAATCGAAATGCCGATAGTTTTTTCAGCCCTGATGTGACACGGAAGACCATATCGGTCAACTCTATAAACTACAAAGGTGAATCGACCCTGGCATATGGAGATCTCTCAGCAAAATTATATCACGTTCGCCTCGATTATAACTTCACATACTGCGAGAAGCTTCGTTTGAGCACCACGAGCGCTAAAGGTTCCAGTAAGCTCCTCGTATTCAAAGGCATGAGAGCAAAGACAGGGGACATTACGGGTCATCTTACCCTTTTACAAGCGGCTTCAAATATCGTAGAAATTGAAACGCCTCATGACCTCGTGGATGACACCAATCCCAAAACTAATAAGCCGATGCGGAATGACCTCTTTGTTGTGGTGGTCAACGACAGCAGCGCCAATCTTGAATCAGATGCAATAAAAACCGACATCACACTCAAGGTAGAGGTAGTGCCGTCGAATGTTCTTGGGGACCTCCAACAGTTCAAAAAAATTAGTTTCTTTATTGGAGGCTTGTGGACTTGGTCTGGTGGCGGAACGGGATGTTGGCCCGCATCCTCTTATCTGAACACCGACCTTGTGTGGAGCGGCAACGGTTTTTCCGGTGACTCGTTAAGGACCGTTGCTGACTCCAACGGTAACACCTATACCGACATGGTAACCGTCAACGGGAGGATGAGCGACAAAGGTCAGTATATTCAATATATTACCATCAAAAATCGGCATATACGAAATGATGAAACAAAGCCACCCGGTTTTGACTATAATCTGGAATTTACAGCGCACGATGTCCCACTCTCCTGTAGTTCCTGTCCATGCAGCGGCAAGGACAGCTATATTTACTTAGTAAGCACTCAAGAGGCCAACTCACACGTCATTGCATCTTATAGCTATCCCTGGTTGAACCCCAAAAATGAGATAGTAGAGATCTATAGCACAAAAGTAGATTTTGCCGATGAGATATGCACGCCTTACCAGGTAGGAGGTTATAATGCCAATCTCAGGGTTAGTTTCTCTAAATAGGAGGGGAGGGTAGATTGTTACTTCCACACTAATGGGGCAGGCCCCTGGCGAAATAGAAGCTAAATAGGAGTAATTGAGGTCGGACCAAGCCGGGAAAATTGCTGGCACTGTGTCAGCAAGTGTAATGTCGCGCTTTGTTTCGCATGCTTTAGCTTTTAAAAAATCTTCATGAAATTCAAACAATGGAAAATAGGGACATCCTTTAATTCTTCAATTTACCTTTCAAAGGAATTATGCAATATTACAAGAGTGAACCATAGACACCTAATCGTATGATTACAAAAGGACGGAAATGATGCTGCACTTTATTTTGCAAAGAAATGGAAACCTTGAATATTGTTTTAACGTGGAAGCTTCCGGGCCCTTGAATGCCCGGGAGCTTTTGGTTTTGAGGCAGCTTTTAGCCGACGGTTTTATAATGGAAAGTATATCCGAGAAGCCGGCTAACCCTGATGGAGCCGATTTGGTAGAACTTGGCCCGCGGATGAATTTTGCCACAGCCTATTCAACTAATATCGTCGCCATCTGTCAGACCTGCGGGCTTGAAAAGGTTATTCGCATAGAACGTTCCCGGCGGTATCTCCTTGATTCAGGGGTTGACAGGGACCGCTTTGTTCGGGAAAATCATGATCGAATGACTGAATACCTGTATGATCAACCGCTGCAGACGTTTGAAACCGGGATTCTGCCGGAACCTGTTTTTGAAGTTCCTATGCTGGAAAAGGGTCCGGATGCCCTCCTGGAAGTGCCGGGGCTTGCAATGGATGAGTGGGACAGGAATCTCTATTATGATTATTTTGTGAAGCAGGAGGGAAGAAATCCGACAATTGTTGAAATAAGGGATCTGGATAACGCCAATAGCGAACACTCGCGGCACGGCTACTTCAGAGGAAAACAGGTTATAAACGGTATTGCTATGTCGGAAACGCTTATGGAGATTGTGAAATCGACTCTGAAAGCGCATCCGTCGAACAGCATCATCGCCTTTAAGGATAATTCAAGTGGAATTGAAGGATATGACTGCCGGACGATCATCCCTGAACAACCAGGAAGGCCGGCACCTTTCAAGGGGAAGGACGTACGTTATCATATTATCTTTACTGCTGAGACGCACAATTTCCCCACAGGTGTTGCACCTTTCCCCGGCGCTGAAACAGGCACAGGGGGAAGGATCCGCGATGTTCAGGCAACAGGCAGAGGAGGTCTGGTGGTTGCCGGAACGGCCGGGTACTGCACCGCAAACCTGCTTATCCCCGGATATGACCTGCCATGGGAAACAAAATCCTTTGCTTATCCGTCGAGCCTCGCTTCTTCTCTGGCGATGGAGATACGGGCAAGCGATGGCGCCAGCGATTATGGAAATAAGTTCGGCGAACCGGTTGTACTCGGGTTTACGCGGTCCTTTGACCAGAAGCTTCCCACCGGAGAACGCTGGGGATGGATAAAGAAAATCATGTTTACGGGCGGTATCGGACAAATCGATGCAAGACATGTTGAAAAGGGTGAAGCCGAAACAGGAATGCTCATCGTTCAGGTAGGCGGCCCTGCTTACGGTATCGGCGTCGGCGGCGGTTCAGCTTCCAGCAAGCTTCAGGGCGAAAATGCGGAAGAGTTGGATTTCAATGCTGTCCAGCGCGGCGATGCAGAGATGGAACAAAAGATGAACCGTGTTATCAGGGCGTGTATTGAAATGGGAGACGGCAATCCTATCGTAAGCGCCCACGACCAGGGCGCCGGCGGCCCTGCGAACGTCCTCAAGGAGCTTGTGGAAAAGGCAGGGGGCAAAATTGAACTGAGACGTATCAGGTTGGGAGACCCGACTTTGTCTGTGCTTAAAACCTGGATTGCCGAATTCCAGGAGCGATGCGGTTTTCTGATTAAACCCGGAAGGATTGCAGAATTTGAATCGATCTGTGAAAGGGAAAAGGTAAATTGCGAAGTTCTCGGAACGGTTACAGGGGACGGCCGCTTTGTTGTGCATGATGAGAAAGATGGTTCAACACCTGTAAACCTCGATCTCGGGAAGGTACTCGGCAATATGCCGCAAAAAACCTTCACAGATGAAAGGCGCGAATATGCACTGAAACCCGTTGAATTGCCGGCTGATCTGACGGTGGAAGCGGCATTGTCCCGTGTGCTTCGCAATATTGCAGTAGGTTCAAAGAGATTTCTTACAAATAAGGTGGATAGAAGCGTTACCGGTTTAATTGCGCAGCAGCAATGCTGCGGCCCGCTCCAGTTAACGGTTGGCGATGTGGCTGTGATAGCCCAGAGCCATTTCGGATTAACGGGAGCAGCCACGTCCATAGGCGAGCAGCCGATTAAAATGCTGGTTAATGCAAAGGCAGGCGCGCGGATGGCAGTTGGAGAAGCGCTGACCAATATTGTGTGGGCGCAGATCAGCAGCCTGCAGCATGTAAAGTGCTCTGCCAACTGGATGTGGGCGCCGAAGCTGCCCGGAGAGGGCGCGGCGCTTTATGATGCGGCGTGTGCCATGCGGGATTTGATGATACAGTTGGGTATTGCTGTTGATGGGGGGAAAGACAGTCTTTCCATGGCAACCCGCGTGGGAGACGAAATCGTGAAATCTCCCCGCGAGCTTGTTATTTCTGCCTACGCGACAATGCCGGATATTACGAGGGTTGTGACCCCTGATATAAAAAACCCGGGTCGCAGCCAATTAATCTTCATTGAAATAGCGCCGCATAAAGCACGGCTTGGGGGTTCAGTATTGGCGACTGTTTACGGGCAGGTCGGAGACGAATCTCCTGATGTGGATGATCCGGAGATGCTCAAAGCCGCATTCAACGCAATCCAAAAATTAATATCGGAAAACCTCATTCTCGCAGGACACGATGTTAGCGATGGGGGCCTTATTACAACGCTCCTTGAAATGGCGTTTGCTGGAAACTGTGGTTTAAGCATACCGATGGACGGTCCATCGAGCCCTATTGAAAGACTCTTCGCTGAAGAACTGGGTGTGGTTATCGAGTGTAATCAGAGTGATGTTCCGAAGGTGACGGAGATACTTGATGCCTTCCATCTGCGTTCCGGCATTATCGGGGAAACAACTGAGGAAAAGAAGATTCTTGTAACCTATAACGCGCAGAAGGTACTTGAAAAAAGTATGTGTGTTCTTCGTGAATGGTGGGAAGAAACGTCCTATCAGATCGAGCGCCTCCAGATGAATCCCATCTGTGCCGATCAGGAAAAAGGGAATATCTTTGACCGCAAAGGTCTGCGCTATACCATCCCTTTCGAACCAAAACCTACACCGGCACATATTCTCGAAGTGAAAGATAAACCGGAGATTGCCATCCTCCGGGAAGAGGGCAGCAACGGCGACCGCGAAATGACATCCGCTTTCTTTCAGGCAGGTTTCAGTCCCTGGGATGTGACTATGACTGATCTGATCAGCGGACGCATTACCCTGGAACGTTTCAGGGGTCTGGTTGCTGTTGGAGGATTCTCTTACGCCGATGTTCCGGAGAGTGCTAAAGGGTGGGCGGCTGCTATCAGGTTTCATGAAAAGCTGAGGCTGATGTTTGATGATTTCTATAAGCGTTCCGATACATTTTCTCTGGGCGTGTGTAATGGCTGCCAGCTTTTCGGTCTGCTCGGATGGGTGCCCTGGCCGGGCATCGCTGACAATAAGCAGCCGCGGTTTGTTCAGAATGTGTCAGGGCGTTTTGAATCCCGCTGGGTGATGGTCAGGATTGTAGAAAGTCCGGCAATCATGTTCAAAGGGATGACTGATTCAACACTTGGAGTCTGGGTAGCCCATGGGGAAGGCAGGCTGTACTTCCCCGACCAGATACTGATGGATGAGGTACGTATGAAAAGGCTTGTTCCGCTCGTTTTTGTGGACGACGAGGGCCGGGTTGACGGGCCGCGTTCAGAAAGCTATCCCTTTAATCCGAACGGCTCGCCTTTCGGGATTACGGGACTCTGCACAGAGGATGGACGGCATCTCGCAATAATGCCTCATCCGGAGCGGGCGTTTCTGAAATGGCAATGGCCGTGGATACCCTCCAACCTGAACGATAAGCTCAAAGCATCCCCGTGGATGCAAATGTTCCAGAATGCGAGGGAATGGTGCGGGTAATATTTATCGCCACAGGAAAACCAGATGAAAGACGCATCTAAGACACGCCCGGAACTGATTGAAGAGATAGCGTTCTTAAAAAAGCGAATCGAAGAGCTGGAACAATCGGAAAAGAACATTACTGAACATGAACAAACCGAAGAAGCCCTCAAGGAATCTGAAGAACGTTACCGTATTGCCATAGAGGCATCTAATGACGGTGTTGCCATAATACAAAACGATATTCATGTCTACGTTAACCAGGCATTTCTTGCTATGTTCGGGTATAGCGATTTGAGTGAGGTAGCAGGAAAACCAAGATACTTCATTATTCATCCGGATGACTGTGAACGGGTAAACGGTTATGTCCTGGCAAGGCAAAAAGGCGAATACGCCCCGTCAAGATATGAATTCAGGGGAATCAAAAAGGATAGAACACCAATAGATATTGATGTTTCAGTAAATACAATCTCTTATAAGGGAGAGAAAGTGATACTTGCCTACTTAAGGGATATTACTGAGCGCAAGCGGGCGGCGGAGGAAATACGCCGGCTGAACTCCGAACTGGAACAGCGGGTAATTGACCGTACGGCACAGCTGGAGGCTGCCAACAAGGAGCTGGAAACCTTTAATTACTCAGTTTCTCATGACTTGAAGGCGCCCCTTATTGCCATAGAGGGTTTCTCCCGTATCCTGGTGGAAAAATACAGCCGCCATCTCGATCCGAAGGGACAGCGGTTTCTCGGCATCATCAACAAAAGTACAAAAAGAATGAGCGAACTGATTGAAGACCTTCACTCATTTTTCAGTGTCGGGCGAAAAACCTTAAAATTCTCAGCCATTAATATGGAGAAGATGGTGAACGATATCGTAACCGATTTCAAAACCATATTGCCCGATGATATTTTCAGCATAGAATTAGACACTCTTCCCACTGCGTACGGGGACAGGAGTATGATCAGGCAGGTGCTTGTTAACCTCTTCAGCAATGCTGTTAAATACAGTAAGCCTAAAGGAGCTGCAGCCATTACGGTTGAAGGCTGGACTGAAGCAGGAAAAAGTATATACCGCGTCAAAGACAAAGGAATAGGGTTTTCCATGGAGCATGCAGACAAAATATTTGAGGTCCTTGAAAGACTCCATGATCCGGATGAGTTCGAAGGAACGGGTATCGGTCTGGCCATTGTTAAAAGGATTATTCATAAGCATGGGGGTGATGTATGGGCCGAAGGGGCAGTCAATGAAGGAGCGACTTTTTGTTTCAGCCTCCCGGGTAAGACTGTGAAGAGTTCTACAGCGTAGAGCGCATAGCGCATAGCGTAGAGGAAAAGATGATTGCCAATCACGAATTACGAATCACGAAATACCGTGAACCGTGAACCTCAAATGGAGGAAATGCATGGAAATACCGCTTCGTATTTTAATCATCGAAGATTCTGAAGATGATGCATTGCTTATTGTCCACCAGCTTGAACGTGCCGGCTATAAGATGACCTATGAACGTGTTGAGACAAAAGATGCCATGCGAGATGCCATTGATAGGCAGACATGGGATGTTATCATATCCGACTATAAAATGCCGGGTTTCAGCGGTCTTGCAGCGCTCAGGCTATATCAGGAGAAAGGGCTGGATATCCCGTTTATCGTTGTATCGGGCACCATCGGTGAAGAAACTGCAGCGGAAGCGATGGTTTCAGGCGCCCATGATTACGTGATGAAAGACAACCTCTCACGTCTTATCCCTTCAATTCAAAGAGAGCTCAGAGAGGCGGATTCAAGAAGGGAACACAAAAAGACCGAGGAAGCCCTTCTCAGCAGTGAACACAAATACCATGCCTTGTTAGAACATGCAGCCGATGCCATAATGATTGCTGACTCTGAGGGAAATTTTCTCGAAATAAATAAAAAGGCAGAGGAGCTACTGGGCTACACGAGGGAAGAACTTATGGGTATAAAAATTTCGCAGGTTCACCCCGGGGAGGAATTAGAAAGGGCGCTGCACGCTTTCATGGGAATGAGGGAAGGGAAGATAAGCTCTCTTTTTGATACCAAAGTATTAAGAAAAGATGGAAAAATAGTTCCTGTCGATATAACTGGAACGACTATTGAATATGAAGGAAAACTTGTTATACAGGGAATTGTCAGGGATATCACCGAACGTAAGCAGATAGAGGATACGCTCAAAGAAAGCGAATCCAGGTACCGCAATATATTTGAGAATGCCATTGAAGGCATCTTCCAGACCACACCTGAAGGACGTTACAGGAGCGTCAACCCTTCGTTTGCCCGGATGTTTGGTTTCGATTCTCCAAAAGAGATGGTGGATACTGTAACTGACATAGGTAGACAGCTCTATGTAAATCCTGACGACAGGGAAAGATTGAAGCATCTCCTTTTAGAGCATGGCAATGTAGAAGCATTTGAAGTTGAGCTCTACCGGAAATATAAGAGTAAGTTCTGGGTGTCTATTAATGTACATGCAGTATTTGGTCCTGATGGAACAATGCTATATCTGGAAGGGACGAACGAGGATATCACCGAACGTAAACAGGCAGCAGAAAAACTAAGAGACGAGAGACAGAAGTTTGCCATCCTTACTGAAAATGCACCGTTTGGAATGGCAATGATAGATAAGGATGGGAATTTTGTCTATATAAACAAGAAATTCAAAGAGATATTCGGGTATGATTTATCGGATATCCCTGATGGAAAAACATGGTTTAAAAAGATATACCCCGACCCTGCATACAGACAAGCTGTTATAGAGGCATGGGTAAAAGATTTAAAAGAAACCCGGCCAGGCGAACCAAGACCGAGGGTATTCACGATTACCTGCAAGGATGGAACGGAAAAGATCGTTGACTTTATCCTGGTCCAAATGGAAACGGGTGTTCATATCATGACCTGTGAAGATATAACAGCGCAGAAGAGATCGGAAGAGATGCTCCTGCAAAGTGAAGAGAAATACCGCAGTATAACCGAGAATACGCTGAACGGCATATACCAGACAACCAAAGATGGAAAATTCCTGATGGCCAACCCTGCTTTTTTAAACATGCTGGGCTATGCATCGTTTGAAGAGATGGCAGCATCTATTAACGATATAACGCGCCAGATCTATGTGAATCCTGAAGACCGAGAACATATTAAGCAGGTACTCGAAAAAGAGGAAAATATAAGAGGATTTGAAACACAGTTTTACAAAAAGGACGGAAGTAAGATATGGGTTTCTATAAATATGCGAAATGTCCGTGATGCTGCCGGAACATTTCTATATTATGAAGGTATTGATGAAGACATCACCCACCGCAAGCTTGCTGAACAATCACTCCAAGAAACTATGGAGAAACTGCGCAAATCCTTAGCCGGCACCATTCAGGTAGTATCAATGACCGTAGAAACACGTGACCCCTATACCGCAGGTCACCAGAGGAGAGTATCAAACCTTGCTCGTGCCATTGCACAGGAGATGGGACTCTCAAATAATACAGTCGATAATATCCGCATGGCAGGTATTATACATGACATAGGCAAGATATCAGTTCCTGCCGAAATACTGGTGAAACCCGGCAAAATAACCGATATAGAGATGAGCCTCATCAAGGTTCACCCTCAATCAGGTTATGACATACTGAAAGATGTGGAACTGCCGTACCCCATAGCCGAGTCAGTTCTCCAGCATCATGAAAGATTAGATGGCTCAGGCTATCCACAGGGTTTAAAGGCTGATCAGATCCTCCTCGAAGCGAGGATCATCTCTGTAGCGGATGTTGCTGAAGCCATCGCCTCCCACCGTCCATACAGGCCTGCAAAGGGTATTGATGTTGCTCTTGAAGAAATTGAGAACAACAAGGGCATCCTCTACGATGAGCAGGTGGTGGAGGTATGCCTCAAACTTTTCAGAGAAGGAGGATTCAAGTTTGAGTAGCGTGAAGCATGGAGCATATAAATCCGAAGTTACGAAGTTACGAGGTTACGAAGATACGAAGTTACGCAACTTCACAACTTCTCATCTTCACATCCTCAGTTTCATATAAACTAATGACTATTCACCGAATCAAGAAGGAGTGCTTATATGAAAAACCCTTTGACTCAATGGAAAAGGACAGCGTTTCCGGTTCTGATGACAATCTTTTGCGCCACTGTTTTCTTTGCCGGTATTATCGATGCGGCAGATAAAAATGCGCTCAGAATAGGTTTTGTCGGCGGACTGACAGGGAAAAGTTCCGACCTGGGGATTCAGGGGCGAAATGGCGTCACGCTGGCCGTTGAAGATATTAACCAGCAGGGGGGCATCAACGGCAGGCCGGTGCAGCTTATTACAAAGGACGACAAACAGGACCCGCAGACAGCCCTGAAGGTGGACAGGGAACTGATTGACGAAGGGGTTGTTGTCATTATAGGTCATATGACCAGTGCTATGACCGAGGCTGTATTGCCCATTATTAATGAGAAAAAGTTTCTCATGCTCAGTCCCACGACAAGCACAAACAAACTGACCGGGATAGACGACTACTTCCTGAGGGTTATAAACCCCAACACGCAACTGACAAACTTTAAGGCGGATTATGCCTCCCGGAACATGAAGCTGCGCAGGATGGCCACCATCTATGACCTGTCCAACCGTGCATACTCAGAGGACTATGCTGCGAATTTCAAATCTGAGTTTGAGCGCCTCGGGGGCAAGGTTATCTATACAGACAGTTTCAAGGCAGGACCTGATGTCAGTTTTAAAGACATCGCAAGAAAGCTGCTCAAGGCAAAACCGGACGGACTGCTTATTGTTGCCGGCGCAGTGGATACAGCGATGGTCTGCCAGCATATTCGTATGGCAGGATCGAAGATGCCTATACTTATCAGCGGCTGGGCGCAGACGCCGGATTTGCTGCGGCACGGCGGACCTGCCGTGGAAGGTATTATTACCACGCAGTACATTGATCATGACAGCACTGCTAAGCCTTATGCCGACTTCAGGGAGAGATACAGGGCACGTTTTGGTGACGTTGAGCCGACATTTGCCGTGGTAATGGGGTATGAAGCTGTCATGGTCGTAAAGGATGCCCTTTCCAGAAACCCCGACCCGAAACAACTGAAGGAGACGATCCTTAAACAGAAGACATTCAATGG
>CAYMTB010000113.1:0-11041 GCA_964393225.1 uncultured Syntrophorhabdaceae bacterium | reverse complement strand
TGAATGTCCACGGCAGCGAAACTGAGAAAATCCTTAATGAAAAAGGTATTGAACCTGAAATCGTAGAAGCTATAGTAATGCATAATGAATTTCTAACGGGTAAGAAACGGCACACGGAATTACAGCATGCCCTTGCAGCAGGAGAAACCATCACAGGCCTTATTGTTGCAACAA
Organism: uncultured Syntrophorhabdaceae bacterium; assembly: GCA_964393225.1. Classification (GTDB taxonomy): domain Bacteria; phylum Desulfobacterota; class Syntrophorhabdia; order Syntrophorhabdales; family Syntrophorhabdaceae; genus MWEV01. Next base: position 10,867 of record CAYMTB010000113.1, on the reverse strand, counting down.
CCCTCGTGTATCCGGATAAGAAGATAGCAAGTGTAAAACCGAAATCCGTAATTAAAAGGATGAAAGAAAAAGCCTTCGCAGCATCTGTTAACAGGGACAATATTATGGAATGTGATAAGATTGGAATACCGCTGGATGAGTTTACGGAGATCTGTGTTAATGCCATGAAGGACATTAGCGATCAATTAGGGCTATGATTAGCTTTTGAGGAAATGGCCGCCATAACGTGGGGGCAAGATTAATATACAGGGATAGAACCAATATTGCAGTGCTGCAAAAATCCTTTGAATGTTTTGCTAAACAATATTAGAATAGATCAATCATGAGCAGTATTGAAGAAAAAATTGAGATTCTGAAAAGACTTAAGCCTGAACTCCAAAAACAGTACGGGGTCAGTTCTCTGGGAATTTTTGGTTCTTTTGTTCGGGGAAAGCAAAAACGAAAGAGTGACCTTGACATCCTGGTTGATTATGAAAAGGTTCCAACACTTTTCGGGTTTATCCGTCTTGAGAGGTTTTTGAGCAGGGAACTTAACATAAAAGTCGACCTCGTGATGAAGAGTGCTCTGAAACCATCTATCGGGAAGCACATCCTGAATGAAGTTGTGCATGTATGAGCGAGAAGAAAGACTATACCGATTATCTGAGCGATATATCAGAGTATGCCGAAAAAGCAATCCGTTTTCTAAATGAAGTAAGTTTTGACGATTTTGCAATAAATGATGAAAAAACATTGGCAACCATACGCTCCCTCGAAGTGATTGGTGAAGCAGCAAAACATATCCCCAAATCAATCAGGAAGCAGTATCCTGATGTACCATGGGAAGACATGGCTGGAATGCGGGATAAACTCATCCATGATTATTTTGGGGTAAATCTCGAAGTTGTGTGGCGTACCGTAAAAGAAGACCTGCCGCCTCTATTGAAAATAATAAGGAATTCACTGAATAGTATTTGACTTTATAGGCACTCCTTACCACATCACACTACCCTGATAGGTAATGATATTTTTGCTATGAGTAGAAAAAGGTAATCAACGAGGTGATTAAAGACGCAAAACGGTAATGCTCAATTTCAAATCAAGAAGTTCAATCCGGAGGTAAATAAATGCCAACAAAAATAACAATAACATTAAAAGAAATCATCATTCACGCCGAACTGTTCGATTCACCATGTGCAAACGCCATAGCCAATATCCTGCCTATAGAAGTGAGACCGAATGAATGGGGTGATGAATTTTATTTTACAATCCCTGTCGAGATGTCCCTTGATGAAACAGCAACAAAAGAAGTAAAAGCTGGCGACATTGGCTACTGGCCTCCAGGAAATGCACTTGCCATCTTTTTTGGACCGACGCCTTTGAGCTCAGGCATTGATCCTGTTCCGGCAAGCGAGGTTAATCTTGTGGGGAGAATCACGGGTGACGCAGCCCTGTTAAGAAAGGCAAAAGGTGCTGTTAAAATTAGAATCGAAAAAAATCATTGATTGCAGATGCAATACTATCTTTTTTGTGAAACATCTTCAGGAAAGACTGCACGCGCTTCCCGTATAAAGAGCGATCTCAGTTTATCCCAGAAGTCGCCTCCGAGAGCAAAGAGGCTTGCAAGAAATATAGCGTCAGAAGCAATACTTACCCAGAGACGCCAAGGAGAATTATCAGGCAGCCATCGTGGCGCGTATCCCATGATATAGGTTGGTATAATAGGCAAGAGAAACATCGCTATTCCAACACAATGCCGGACCTTTCCTATGTTTCCTGCAGGTTTAAGACTTCCCAGCCATCCTTTTACCCTTGACATGATACGGTCAAAGTTTTCCTTACCCATCACCGCAACCGCAGGTACGGCCATGATCTCGAATCCAAAAAACAGAATCCCGCTTATCACAGCCTTTATCGTGGTTGGAAGATCGGCCTTTGCCACAAAGACCGCACCAAAAGGCATAATCAAGCCACCCATTACAAGCAGTGCAATGCCCAGATAGAATCTCGTGTTAACGCTCATTATCTCTCGTATCTTTCAATTACTACGATTCCAGTATTCAATACAGGCAAATATACGCCGTGTATGTGATGTCAGCTATTGAGCTGTTAAAACATATATCTTCTCATGCTGATGTTTAACAGGAGTCCCACTGAAGCCATGATTGAAACGAGAGATGAACCACCGTAACTGATAAATGGCAAGGGTATCCCGACTACAGGAGCAAGGTGTATTGCCATCATGACATTGATCGTAAACTGCAGATAAATGATTGACGCAAGTCCGAAAGCAATAATAGAGCCAAGCTCATCATGGGCTTCCTGGGCTATCTTGAGACATCGATAAATAAAGGATGCAAAGAGCACAAAAAGGATTATTGAACCGATAAAACCCCATTCTTCTCCAATTACAGTGAATATAAAATCAGTATGGTGTTCAGGGATAAACTGAAGTTTGTGCTGAGTCCCGGACATAAAGCCCTTACCGATTAATTTCCCTGATCCTATAGCTATTATTGCCTGTTTTGCATGATATCCGAAGCCTGAAGGGTCAGCGTCAATATTTATAAAACTCAATACCCTCATTTTCTGGTAAGGCTTCAGAAGATAAGCCCACGCAACAAAAGGGATGACTGCACCAAAACTCATAAGTACCGCATAGGTGGATTTTTTCAGACCTACAAACCAGAGAATACAAAGACTTACCAGTACAACTATTATGCCTGTGCCGAGATCGGGCTGTTTAACGATAAGGATAAAGGGGACGATGATATAAAGCATCGGCAGACCGATATCCCTCAAACCAAGCGGAATATTTTCCCTTTTCCTTTGGTAAAGCATGTTAGCCAGAAAAAGCACGAGTATAGGTTTCATAAATTCTGACGGCTGAATGCTTATACCGAAAATATTAATCCACCTTTTTGCTCCGCCCGCTACCATTCCTATTCCAAGCACAAGGACAATCAAGATCAATCCAGCTGCGTAAAACCATTTGGAATGTTCTGCTATTACTTTATAGTCGTATTGAACAATAACAGCAATGAGGATCAGTCCTATCCCAAAGGCTATTAATTGTTTCATTATAAAATTGTACGACCCGCTGTAAAAAGAACTGGTAGCGCTGATGAGGTTGAATATGCCAATGGCAAATATGGCTAATCCGTTGATGATGAGATACCAGTCTAAATGGTATAACCTTCTTTTATCTATTTTCATAAGCCTTGGCCTCTTTTATTTCAACCTTTGGTTTGTAAAGATTCTCTGTAATTAATTTTGCTACAGGCGCAGCAGCCGAAGAGCCGTGGCCGCCGTATTCAACAAGTGCCGATATGGCAACGGCAGACTCCTCCGCGGGTGCGTAAGCGATAAACCAGGCATGATCGCCATAATTTTTTCCTTTATCCCCGACAGATTGGGCAGTACCTGTTTTACCGCTCATGCTGATGTTTTGAACGCGCGAGCCATGGGCTGTTCCGCTTGGCTCGTTTACAACACCCCACATCCCTTCTTTTACGAGCTTTATTGTTTCCTTTTTGAGTTTTATATTAGAATTCATAACCGGCTCAAAGGTCTTTAAGGTTTTTCCCTCTGGCGAGACTATCCTGTTTACTATCTGCGGTTTAAATGTGACACCATCATTGGCAACAAAAGCAGATAATTGAAGAAGCTGTACCGGGGTAAGCCAGACAGCGCCCTGGCCGATTGAGACGGATACGGTTTCACCCTCGTACCATTGTTCACCGTATGTTTTTTTCTTCCATTCAGAGGAAGGTACAAGACCGTTCTTTTCGCCGGGTAGATCAATGCCCGTTACCTTTCCAAGACCGATTGCATCGGCTACCTCATGTATTCTGTCGACGCCAAGCTTCAACCCGACATTATAGAAAAAGACGTCACACGACTCAACGATACCCCGATGTACCGCAACTGTCCCATGACCTCCCTTTTTCCAGCACTTGAATACCCTTTTGCCGAATGGAAATCCGCCACGGCAGGTGAAGCTTGTCCTCTCATTAATAATCCCTTCATCCAGCGCCTTTAATGCCAAAGCTATTTTAAAGGTTGATCCGGGAGGATATCTGCCCTGTGTTACCCTGTTTTGAAGGGGATGTGTTTTATCCGTAATGATTGCCTTCCAGTCTTCTTTTGAAATACCGCCGGCAAATTTGTTCGGATCAAAAGCCGGGCGGCTTAAAAGGGCTAGAACAGCACCTGTCTTTGGTTCGACAGCAATACAGCCACCCTTTTTTCCATCATAGAATTTTTCAGCGACTGTTTGTATCTCAAGATCAATATTTAAATATAAACTGTTTCCTGGAGTGGAGTCTTTGATTTCGAGGGTTCTTACCTCTCTCCCCATGGCATCGACTTCAACCCTTTTTTCACCGTCTACCCCGCGCAGTTGTGCTTCGTATGTCCTTTCAAGCCCGTATCTGCCTATAAAATCACCAAGAGAATAACTTTTGAATTCCTTTGCTTTTAATTCTTCATCGCCGATTTCTGAAACATAACCGAGCATGTGGGCCATCATTTTTCCATAGGGATAGTTTCTCTTTGGTTCAATCTGGATACTCACACCGGGAAGATACACCCGGTTTGCCTCTACTTTTGCCACCTCATCCATAGAGATATCAGGTTTAATCTTCACAGGAAATGAGGGGGGGAATCCGCTTGCCGCTTTTAATTTGTTCATTATCTCTTCACGGTCGAGATTAAGCAGCTTTGCAATCCCATCGATTGTCTGATTAAAGTCTTTTATGTCTTCAGGAGTTACATACATATTAAAGGAAGGTCTTGTATCAGCCAGAATCTTTCCGTTTTTGTCGTATATGATTCCCCTCGGAGCTATAACCTTTTTAACCCTTATGCGGTTTTGCTCTGAGAGCTTTCGCATCTCGTTCCCTTTCATGATTTGAAGATCCCAGAGCCTTATACAGAGTATGATCACCGTAAATACAAGCAATCGCCTGCACCATTTATACTTGCTGCTGCTTGCTGATTTGTCCTCTTTAATGAAATTATCCAGTTTTTGTCCCTTCCTATTCTCTGCTTAAGAGCCTCATGTTTAAATATTCTATCATCGAAAAAATAAAAATAGATATAAAGCCGGTAAATATGGCATTTGGAATGATATAGAAAAAAACATTCATAACATTCTTCAATTCGCCCTTGGAAAGGAGCGATAAGACAAGAAAAAGAAATGATTCGACAACCACGGATCCACCGCATATATACGAGAAACTGTATTTTGAGTCAATATACAATTTACCTTTCAAAAAGGTTACAAGGAGGAAAATAGAAATTTTTGTAAAAATCATTGAACCGGGAGGTGCATTAGAGAGAATTTCTTGAAACAGGCCAATGATTAATGTTGCCAGAAAACCGGTTCCCGGCCCTAAAAAGAGGGTTATGTATATGATAAAGGGCATCCCTACGTCAGGTTTAAAAAATTCAACGGGAAAAATGGAAAGAATAGCTGATTCAAAGATTATGAAGATTACACTGATCAGAATATATGAAGCTATTTTCATTTCTTTTTTACTATGAGAACTTCATCTAACCTTTTATAGTTGTTAAAAGGCATTACATCTACATCAGCAAAAATCCCGGCCTTGTTCCTGTTTATTGTGATGATTATACCTGTCGGAAGACCCCTGGGGTAGATGCTGTCTTTGCCTGACGTTATTAATTTATCACCAATAGCAATTTCATCATTTTTCAGTATATATTTTAACTTGAGCGTAGTCTGCCCTGTCCCTTCAAGAATACCTCTCGTGTTTTTACCTTCTATATAAACATCCACCGAAGAGTTGGTATCATTTATTATCATTACCTTCGAGTGCCATTTGTTTATTTCCACTGCCTGGCCTACTAAACCTTTTGGAGTAACAACAGGCATCTTTTCTTTTATGCCGTGGTCTCTCCCTTTATCGATAATGATGCATTTAAACCAGTTTTTTACATCTTCGCCAATAACTCTCGCAGCTGTCATGGTGTTGGGGTGCTGCTCCATGAGGTTCAAAACAGACTTCAGCCTTTTGTTTTCCTTATCTAACTCTGCTATCTTCTGATTTTCTATCTGGAGGTTATCAAGCTTTTTTTTTAGCTCGAAGTTTTCTTTCTTGGCCCCGACCAGGTTTATATATGAGTCAAACATATATCGCACGAGTTGTGTGGGTTTGCTCATGAGTTTCAGGGCGGGACCTGCTACTTCACCGACGCCGGTTTTAACCTTTGAGTAGCCATTAAAAAAAAATGGAATATTTGTAAAAACAAGAAAAGATAATACAAGAATTATGCCAGCGATGATAATAACTACGGTCTTTTTCAATTACCCACTTATATCAAAAGTAAGTTGCTATTTCTTTTAAGAGCGCTACCTCATCGAGTGCCTTTCCGGCACCTTCTACAACCGCAGTAAGCGGATTCTCTGCGATGATAACCGGGAGTCTTGTTACCTCTTTGATCAAAAGATCGAGGTTTCGCAACAGCGCACCGCCTCCGCTGATGACAATGCCTTTATCAACAATGTCTGATGCAAGTTCCGGCGGTGTTCTTTCAAGGGCTATCCTGACCGCTTCCACGATTGCGTTCACCGGTTCAGCTATTGCTTCCCGTATTTCTTTTGAAGAAATCTCCAGGGTTTTTGGTATACCGCCAACCAGGTCCCGCCCTTTTACTTCCATAGTCAGTTCGTCACCGTCGAGGGCAGGATAAGCCGAACCAATATTTATTTTAATCATCTCTGCCGTTCTTTCGCCAATGAGCAGGTTATATTTTCTCTTAATATACTGAATGATGGCCTCATCAATCTTATCACCTGCAACCCTCACGGAATTGCAATATACGATTCCAGCCAGACTTATTACTGCCACCTCAGTTGTCCCGCCGCCGATATCAACAATCATGTTACCGCTTGGTTCGGTAATTGGAAGACCAACACCAATGGCTGCTGCCATTGGCTCCTCAATAAGATAAACCTCTCTTGCACCGGCAGATTCTGCAGATTCCTTGACCGCTCTTTTTTCAACGGGTGTGATACCGGACGGTACTGAAATAACAATCCTGGGTCTTGCATAGGACTTTTTATTGTGAATCTTCTGTATAAAATATTTGAGCATTGCCTCAGTGATTTCAAAGTCAGCTATGACACCGTCTTTTAAGGGTCTGATGGCCACAATGTTTCCGGGGGTTTTACCGAGCATCATCTTTGCTTCCTGCCCAACGGCAATTACTTTCTTCGTGCCCCTTGAATCTTTATGGACTGCGACAACAGATGGTTCATTGGATACAATGCCTCTTCCCTTGACGTATACAAGGGTATTTGCTGTACCGAGGTCTATAGCTAAGTCTTTCGATATAAAGCCGAATAGTGATTCGAACATTTTTGTCCCTTCTTGTTTTGATTAAAGATATTGAAAAAGCTTTCTTAATATACTATTTTAAAGTTTCAAAATCAATAGTGGGGAGAGACAATGTTAAGATTCATGAGAAAGTATGCAACCGGTTATCTGGTTAAAGCCTTGTTTGGCATAATCATTCTGGTATTTATGTTCTGGGGAGTAGGCTCTTTAAAAGGCGGAGAGAAGATTGTAGCAAAAATAGGTCCGTATAAGGTTTCAATCATTGAATACCAGGAATCGTATAACAGACTGCTTAATTTTTATAAAATGCTTTATAAGGACAGGCTTGATGAAACTGTTCTTAATCAGCTGAAGATAAAAGAAAAGGCCATGGATGATCTTGTTGACAAATACGTATTACTTCTCAAGGCGAAAGACATGGGCCTGAATGTTTCTGATAGAGAATTTTCTGAATATATTGCAAATATCGATGCTTTTAAAAGTGATGGTAAATTCAATCAGAATGCCTATGCGGAAGTTTTAAAAAGAAATAATATTGACCCTAAGAAATTTGAAGAATCAGAAAAATCGAGACTGCTAACTTCGAAGCTGATTAGCATTCTTAACGACAACGGTGTGTTCATAAATGAGAATGACGCATGGGCGAGCTATATAGAAGAGAAAGGGAAAATAAACCTTTCATATGCCCAGTTTGATCCCGCTTCATTTAAAGACAAAGTAACCGTTAACGACAAGGAACTCGAAGATATATATGAAAAGGAAAAGGACAGGTACAAAAGTGAAAACATTTACAGACTGAAATATATAGTGATAGACGAAAAGAGCTCTGTGAAGGATGATGCAGCCTATGTAGACCTGTTGAAGGCTAAGGACATTGCTGAATATGCAAAACAAAAAGGTCTTGAAGTAGCTGATGTCGGGGCGATTAAAGAAAGCGAGATTATCAAAAAATTTAAAGGATTAAAGATAGACGAATGGCTTAAAGGGCTGAAGAAAGGGGATATTTCCCTTCCAGTCAGGGACGGCTCACGTTCTTATATATTCCAGTTGGTGGATGCAGAGGCAGGGAAACCGCTCGACAAAAATGATGTTATAAAAGAAATCAAAGAGCGGGTCGTGAAAGAAAAGACAAAATTTATTGCAAAGGCAGAAGCAGAAGCTGGAATAAGTAAAAAAGATATAAATACAAAAAACGATACAGGGCTGATACCAAGAAACTCCACTTCCATCCCGAAGATAGGTGTATTGCCTCCTGAATATGCAGGCGTTCTGGCACTGACAAAAAACAACAGATTATACGAAAAGCCGGTTGAAATTTCCGGGATATACTATGTTTTTATGTATAAAGATGAAAAACAACCCGAAAAAGAAGAATGGGAAAAGGACAAAAAGAGTTACATTCAATATGTGTTATCAAAGAAAAGGGAAGAGTACTATAAAGGCCTGATTGAAGACCTCAAAAAGAAGCAAAAAATTGAGGTACACTGGAAGGAAATATGAAACAACCTAAATAATGATTACCCTCGGCATCGATACATCCTGTGATGATACATCAATTTCAGTCCTTGAAGATGATAAAAAGATACGTTCGAATATTGTCTCAAGCCAGGTTGACCTTCACCGTTTCTTCGGTGGAATTGTTCCTGAAATTGCCTCGAGAAAACATGTTGAGCTGATTGACGGAATCTACAATGATGTTCTGAAAGAAGCCGGAGCCTCATCGCAAGACATTGATTTGATAAGCGTTACAAACGGCCCCGGTTTAATCGGTTCTATTCTGGCCGGTTTATGCTTTGCCAAGGGTCTTGCGTTTGCGTTAGAAAAACCACTGATAGCAGTCAACCACATCGAGGCACACGCGATGAGCATCTTTCTTGAAAATGAAGTGGATTTCCCTTTCATAGCCCTTGTTGTATCGGGCGGACATTCAATTATACTTTTGTTTGAAGATTACTGTCGTTTTAAAGTATTGGGGAGCACAAGGGATGATGCGGCAGGTGAAGCCTTTGATAAAATCTCAAAATATCTTAAGATAGGGTACCCTGGCGGGCAGATAATTGAGGATATTGCCCGGAAAGGAGCAAAGGATTATGTAATGTTCCCCAGGCCAATGAAAGAAGAGGCTAACTACGACTTTAGTTTTAGCGGTTTAAAAACATCCTTCATAAATTATATAAAGAAAAATAGTTACTCCGATGTCAATTTAGCACATATTTTATCCTCCTTTCAGGAAGCCGTTTGTGATCTCCTTTCGTACAAGACAATAAAGGCGGCAAAGGATCATGGGATTAAAAGGATTGTTGTTGGCGGCGGTGTTGCATCAAACAACAGGCTGCGTGAAATTTTCTCTGAAAGATGTACTCTGGAGAATCTCGATGTCTTATTCTCTTCTCCACATTTTTGCACTGACAATGGTGCCATGATAGCAATTACCGGGTATTTTTATTTCAAAAAAGGAATCACTTCATCGCTGGATGCAAAAGGTTATTCAAGAATGTCTATGGTATAGCAAAGGGCAGATGGCCTGTGGCTGAGAGTTTATAAACTTTGACTCTCCGCTCCACGCTCCACGCTCCACGCTCTGAGGATTATGCTCAAAAAAAGTCTCTCCCAGCATCTGATTAAAGATAAAAACATGCTCAATAAAATTGTTCGTCTATCCGGTATCAACAAAGATGACGTTGTTGTTGAGATTGGACCCGGACATGGCGATCTCACGCATTGTCTTGCAGAAAAAGCAGGGTTTGTCCACGCGATAGAAATTGACAGGTCATTCAAAAAATACCTCGATGAAGTTGAGAAGGCACACAAGAATGTTGAAATCATCTTTGAAGATTTTCTCGACATATTTCTTTCCCAATTCAAAACAAATAATAAAATAAAACTGATAGGGAATATCCCGTACAAGATTACCGCCCCTATACTTTTCAAAGCAATAGCAGAAAGGGCTGTAATAGAAAGCGCCCATCTGACCGTCCAGAAAGAGATAGCAGAACGAATTGTCAGTAAACCCCATAAGCGTACATACGGGGCATTATCGGTGAACCTGCAGCTTCTTTCTGAGGTAAAGCTGCTTTTCATTTTAAAACCAACAGTTTTTATACCGCCGCCAAAAGTAGACAGTGCTTTTCTCTCAATAACCTTTAAAGAAGATGAAAGGGCAGCGGATGAAAAGCTGATAGAATTTGTGAAATTGTGTTTTCAGCATAAGCGCAAATATATGAAAAACGCCCTTATGAAGAAATACGGCGCAGATATAATAGATGCCCTCTATCGTTTCATGGGGTTTGCCATGTCCATTCGTGCTGAAGAAATAGAACCGCCGGGGTTCAAAAAAATGTATTCATTTTTAAAAGAAACGGAGGAAAGCTTATTTTTTGAACGAAAATAAAGCTAAAGTATCGTCGTGTTTTTTTGGATCGGGTTTTTCAACAAAGATGACAGATGTGCTGTCAAGACTTCCTGGTTGCTGAAATTTTGATATGAAAGATAAATCGCCGATCAAAAAACCATCAGTTTGCATC
>CAYMTB010000112.1:0-11186 GCA_964393225.1 uncultured Syntrophorhabdaceae bacterium | reverse complement strand
CATCCCCTCGCACTTCCGCACTACTCTCCCGACCATTGTAGGGCTTGCATCGCTTGATGTGCAAGGGCGGAGGCTACCCGAAGATGTTCATACCTGCACATCACACCCCTTTCGGGGACACTCTGCTTCGCCGCACAATGGTTTCCCGGTCGTTCCGTGAGTCATGCTCAGGGAAGACGCTCCCGCTTTAATTTACCGAATGACGGCGAATTGGTATAAGTGTAACGCTGGTTTCCTATGCTGTGATTTGTGAACCGGAAATTCGACAGCTTTTTCCGTAATTGTCATTATTACATATTGTTATGTAATTATAACTGGTTAGAAAGATTGGTGCACTTTTTTAATAAAGAGTCAAAAATACTGCTGAGTTTTAAGTTAAGGATAGGCGGCCCGCTCAATATACTCCAATAATTTATACGTTTTGAGCCTTCTCTCATACATCCTGGACAATATATCAATATTTCTGTCTACATAATCGTAAATCCTGATCTCTGATTTTCCCTTGTATTGACGGTAAAGTCTTCCGGTATACTGAATCATTTTCCCTTTGAAGGAAAAAGGCATTGCAAGGAAGAGGGTATCAAGGCGGGGATCGTCGAAACCTTCGCCGATATATTGTCCTGTTGCAAGGATTAACCGTTCCTCGGTATCAGGTATTTCAGAAAGCATGGCGATCATTTCCTTTCTTGCAGAGGCTTTCATACCGCCGTGAAGCACAATGATGTGTTTTACGGAATCCTGTAAACTCTGCCTCAGCATTTCAAGATGCTCTTTCCTTTCGGTGAGGACAATCGGAGATCGTTTTTCTCTCATCGTGTCAATAATATCATTCACAATCATCTGATTTCGTTCCTCGTCCTTTATGAGAAAAGGCCAGAGGCTATGAATTTTGTCTTCCTCTGACCATGGGCAGGTAAAGTCGGTATATCTGGTTATAAGAGACTTGCGTATCTCTGTCTGAGAACTGTCTTTACCGGTAACTTTATGTCTTATAGGGCCGCACTGCATCATGATAATCGGATGATGCCGATCACGCCTGAAGGGTGTTGCCGTTAAGCCGCATATGTATTTTGCATTAGCTTCCAGCATCACTCTTTCGAAAGAAAAGGCAGAAACATGATGACATTCATCTATAATGATTTGCCCATAGTTTTTGATTCTGCTATCTATTTCATCGTGTTTGTCCAGGCTTTGTATCATTCCCACATCCACAACATGAGTTGGATTATCTTTTCCACCACCAATCTGACCGATCTCTTTCGGCGCCATGCCGAGAAAAGAGGCCAGTTGGGCACACCACTGCTCAAGCAAAGGTTTTCGATGAACAAGAACAAGTGTATTTATCTTTCTTGATACAATAAGGCCGATTGCAATGACAGTCTTGCCGACTCCCGGCGGGGCAACGAGAATGCCCATATCGTGTTTTAAAAGTTTTTTGCATGCATCTTGCTGTTCTTGAGAGAGTTCTCCCTGAAAACTTATATCAATCTTTTTACCTGATGAACGCCTGTCGTCAATATTGAGTGAAATATTGTTCGTTTCGCAAAGACTTATCATATCTTCAAGGCAGCCTCGCGGGATCGCAATGTACGTCTCTGTTTCCTCAGTGCATGATATAATCCTTGGTGTTAAGGCCGTGGAGAGACGCATGCCCTGTCTTTTGTAAAACTCAGGATTCTGAAATGCTGCAAGGCGTTTGAAGTGGTTAAGCAATACCGATGGAAGACCGTCCTTCTCTATGTAAATCCTGTTTTTGAGGATGGCATTTATTGTTCGAGGAAGCACGCAATTCAGTATTTTATGGATTTTACGGGGCAGGTTTCCTTTTTGGATCATGTCGTCTTCGGTGGGACTCATGCCGATACCGATAATGTTGCCTGTCTTCTTTGCATCACGTGCAATTACTTCCATTTCCTCAAGGCTCAGCCTTTTCACGCCTGACAGATATTCCCATTGGTCAGAATATGGCACAAAGCTATTATTCATAAATAGCGTTGCGCCTTTCAACATTGCCTCGTTTTGCAATGGAAGGGCAATCAGGTTGCCAAATCCGCCCTTTGGGAGTGTATCCTGATTCGGAAAAAGGCGGTCATAGCTTTTCATATCAAGCTCATGTCTGAGGTTCATGGTTCTCGTTATCAGCGAGCTCCCCAGTTGTCGCGCAAGGACAGCAGGAACAAGCTCGGAAAAGAATATCCATACATGGGCGCCGTTGCCGGAGCGCGAAAGCTCCGGAGATGCAGGAATAGCTACATCTTTGCAGGTTGTCAGAAATGCCTTGACATCATCTTTCCATGATCTCCCGTCAAAATCGATAGCAAGCAAACAACATGTGTCGTCCTGCAACAGGGGGTATACTCCTATTACGATTTTACCCTCCAAATGTTTTTGAATCACCTGATCTGTCAATGGTGTAAGTTTACGATGAGAACAGTCGCTGCATCTTACTGCAGGTTTATTGCAGATCCCTCTCATCCATTCGTTTCCGCAGACCGGACTATACCCTGTGCTGCCGTTTTTATTACTCACCCATAATTTCGGGTACACATCCTCACGACCCCTGAAAAGGGAACGAAACAAACGAATTTTATCGTTTAACGGAGATTGGTTATCAACTTTTGAAATATTGTGTGCAGCTTCAGCAGAGGGTTTCTCTGCTTGAGGAGAGCCGGTGTACAAATCCCGGAGTTTCTGAAGAATCTCGGCACGCTCTTTATCTAATCTCTTTAGACGGGTTTCCAGTTCGGCAATAGAAGTTAGTATTATTGATTTTTCTTCAGCCAAAATGCGTTTATGGAGGCGGCGATCAGGCCGCTATATAGTTTACTGCTTTAGGATTGATCCGCCTTAGCTTCAAGTTATATTCGGCCATAAATTTTTCAGATTCTGCCCGGATTTTCTTTACTCTTTCCTCTTTACTCAACCCCTTCTCTTCTTCATAAATCTGCTCCATGATTGCATGAATTTCATCTAAAGCTTTTGGCGCTTTCACGGTTCAACCACCTCCTCGGGTGAACATATTTCTATGTCATTATAGCCAAGCAGTCTATTTATTCCATTTACCATGACCCTTGTTTTCAACTTGACAATATGTTCAAAGTTCCAGCTTGCAATGGCTTGAATGCCATTTGTTACAGCTACAGCAATATGAATAGCATCACTTCGATACTTCAAAGGGATAATCCCCTCTTTTATATATCGTTCAGCTAATTCCACCGTTTCGATATCGATTTCAAGCAATACAGGGTTTAATTTTTCTACCACACCCCTTAACTTTGACCTCTTTGGTTCCGATGCCCTGCTAATCTCAATATTTACTTCATCTGAGATATATATGTCCTCAGCGATAGAAGGAAGGGCGTCGATAAATTTCAGTGTATGCCTTTTTCTTTCCGGTACGTCATCTGCGAAAGCGAAATTAAAAATTGTAGTATCGAGATAAAACCGTATCTTTTTCAAAATTACCTCTTTTTGTTATTGTAGCACATTATCTCGCTTGTGTGAATTTCTTATGCATACTTCATTTCCCGGCCAGACGGGCGACCTTTATGACGACATTTCTCGATTGATTGTTTTTGATTTTGCGGAAATACCGTAAAAGGCGAAGTTCATTGGCGGACATATCTTCCTGAGACTTCTCTCGTTACGTGGTCAGGGGTTTTGTCGATTTCAGGAAAAAAGTCATTGGCGAGGTTTTCTACATTCAGTTGATTCGCCCCATTTTCCTACAACATGGATTTCCTGATAGGTGACAGCAGCCACATTGTTTCTTCAATATTTCTTCAATAAGACACTGCTTTTACAATTCTGAAAATAAGCTTAAGCTTTGATTTATCGCTTTCCAGCAGGATTTTGTTAATATTTTCGGCCAGTTCTTTTTCTTCTTCATGGTGTTTGAATTCAAAAAAATCTTTCAACTCAACCTTTAAAGCATTCGCTGTTTTTTCAAGAGTATCTAAAGATGGATAGCTGTTTCCAACTTCTATTCTGCTCAAGTGCTTGGGGTCTATGCCAATCATTTCGGCCAGTTCCTCTTGTGACAAACCGCGTACTTTTCGTAATTCTTTTATTCTCATGCCCAGCAATTTCTTTACTGTTGTCATCAACCCTCCATCGATAGATTAATCATCTAATTTTTCAGAGGGATTTAGAACAACACAAAATATAGAATAAAATTGACAAATCAACATTCAATGTGGAACAATCTATATTAAAAGTTGATATTTATATGATATTCGCTCTTTTGCATAGATTATGCTGAAGAGGTGTTCGAAACCAGACGGAAGGAGCAATCTTGAATAATATCGAACTCGCATCCTTACTCATCAAAGATTACGAGGCAATGCGGGCTGAGTTACGTGAGTACATAAAACGATATTACTCTTCTATCGCCATAGTACAGACATTGATCTTTGCCACTGTTTTTGCTGCCATGAAAGAAAATCATCCAGGGCTCTATCTGATAGTTCCGGCTCTATTTTTGGGATATTCGGCTTTTATGTCATTAATCACATTGTTTATCAGCCAACAGGCATCCTATGTAAAGCTTTTGGAAAAAAGGCTCAATAAATTATGCGAGAAAGAATATTTCATATGGGAAACATCATACGCCGACCAGTCTTTAAAGAGAGACAAAGGTATACTGTTTTCCCCATTGATAACGACTATTTATTTTTTTCTTTCAGTTCCCCTTTTGACGGCTTTTGGCATAAGCGTGTGGGAAGGATATGAGTATCTTGTCTGTCCAATGTGGCAGAAATGGTTTTTAGTATACTCAGGAATTTCGCTATCCAGCTACGTTCTTTTCCCTGTTACCAATAAGATTATCAGACATAAATGCAAGAGGTTTAATGATACCATTATGCAGTAGCGCGCCAATGGCCTGCGATAATGTTTCAACTTGTAATTTTGGCGAACACGTGACCATTGATGGTTACGGAGGAGACTTCGCAAAATTGAATGATAAGGGTCTCGTTCTCCAGTGTCTTGAGGAATTAACCATCAAGCTCGATATGAGAAAACTTACGGACGCTCAGGTTTACTGGGCACCCGACACGTCAGGAAAAGACCCAGGCGGCTGGAGCGGCTTCATTGTTGTCGCAGAAAGCCATATTAGCATCCACACATTTCCGAGGAGAGGGTTCCTGAGTGCCGATGTCTATTCGTGCAAAAATGGCCTGGATGTAGATTTTATTATCAGCTATTTCAAAAACAAATTCGAACTGCAAAACACTGAGACCAATTTTTTCAAGCGTGGGACACAATACCCCGCTGAGAATCTTTGGTAAAGGGCAGGCAAAGTGGAAGTTCTATCTATTTCAGGTAAGCTCATCGTAAAACACATCAAAATACATATTACCTGTAAAAAGGTAAAGAAGGGGGGGTAAGGGTTACTAAATTATATGAAAATACTAATAATATCAAAAGAATGTGCCGGAATTGCCCTTGCTAATAAACTTGTAAGACAAGGCAATCGAGTAAAGATCTTCGTTCAAGAGAAAGGTTACGACGAAGTTGGAAATGGGTTTGGAATAGAAAAAACCAAGGACTGGCAAGCAGAGCTTCAATGGGTTGGCAGAGATGGGCTTATAATCTTTGACTATAGTGGTTTCGGTGGACTACAGGACAGTCTGAGGAAACAAGGTTATTCTATAGTGGGAGGATGCGAAGATGGTGACAGGTTGGAGTTAGATAGGGATTATGCGCATCAGGTTTTCAGTGATTACGGTCTGAGAACGGTGCCCCTCCATATATTCCCTGATGCAGACACGGCAATCAATTTTCTTGAAAAGGACAGTACAGAGTGGGTACTGAAAGGTAATGGTCATGCAGATAAGACTTTTACATATGTAAGCAAAACACCGGATAGCAGCGATGTAATAGACCTGCTAAGAATAATTAGGCATGGCATGAGACTAAGTACTATTGTGTTACAAAGAAAGATTTCCGGTGTGGAGATTGCGGTTGCAAGGTTTTTTAACGGCATAGATTGGACTGGCCCCATCGAGATAGCCATAGAACATAAGAAGCTTTTCCCTGGAGACCTCGGTCCCAAAACAAGCGAAATGGGGACACTGATCTGGTTGGATGGAAATGAAAACAATAAATTATTCCAAGGGACCATCCAAAAGATGAGACCTTTTCTTAGGAGTATCGGTTTCAAGGGAAAGTTTGACATAAATTGTATTGTGAATGAGGATTATATTTTTCCGTTAGAAGCAACGCCAAGGTTCGGATATCCGGCGCTTGAAATGGACAACGTACTCTTCGAATCTTCTATGGCAGATTTTCTGAAGGCGGTGGCTGATGGAGTCCACCATGATCTCAAATGGCTTGACATGGTGGGTATCGTTGTTCAGATAGCGGTACCACCATTCCCTTATGAATGCAAAGACAATAAATATAACTCAAAGGGATTGAAAGTATATTTTCTAAATCAACTATCAGAGAACGAATGGGAACATATTCATTTTGGGGAAGTTCAGAAAAAAGGAGAGGAGTACATTCTCGCTGCAAGTAACGGTTATGCGCTATGCGTAACCGGCGTGGGAAAGACGGCTTTTGAAGCAAGAAAAAATGCTTACAGACTGACCGATAAGGTCGTCATACCAAAAATGTTCTACAGGAACGACATCGGACTGAAGTTTATTGAGAAAGACAAAGACCTGTTGCACAAGTGGGGGTATTTGTAGATGACTAAGCAACGATTCTCCTGGATGAACCCGAAGCTTGAAATCAGAAAAACAGGCCGATACGGAAAGGGTGTTTATGCGAGACAAGGGATAAAGAAGGGCGAGACTCTCTTTGTCATGGGCGGGTACATTCTGACTATTGACGACGACAATAAGGCAAAGGATATAGTTGCTGATAAGGCCATTGAGATTTCCGATATCTTTTTTGTTGGGCCGAGAAAGCCTTCCGATTTAGCCCGGATGCCCCAGCACTATGTCAATCATAGCTGCAATCCCAATACAGGATTCAAAGGCCAAATTTTTATGGTAGCAATGAGGAGTGTGAGAGGGGGGGGAGGAGATTAGTTACGATTATGCAATGGTAATGAAACCTAATGAAAAAAGCAATTCATATTTTAAAATGAACTGTAATTGCGGATCAAAAAAGTGTCGAAAAATCATTACAGAAGATGATTGGGAGATCCCTGAACTCCAGAAGCGATATAATGGATATTTTCAATATTATCTTCAGGAAGAAATTAATAAAAACAGAAATATTAATTTGTCAAAAAAAGACAAAAGCTATCAATTACTTCCAGCTCCTTGGGATAAAAAATAAAAATTTATGGAATATAATTTAGCTTGGTTAATATCAGATATTATCAATACTCGTTTAAGAAAGATCATTAAAGGAGAAGCTTGATATGCAGAACAAGGCATTGCATGAGTTATGGGGTGATCTTGGAAAGTTAAAATGGTGGGTTGTTTGGGTTTTTATTGTATGCATTTGTGCATCGTTTAAAGTCGGAAAGGATTATGGAGAACAAGGCAAAGCCGGTGAGCTTACAGCATGTCAGACGCAAGTTCAGCGTCAACATTCACTTTTGTTAGAGTGCAAGCATATAGCGGGTGTCTCTTTACAACAATCTATAGATGCAGAAATACAGATCAAGGGGATTCACAAGTGAAAAACCATCTAATGTTAGCAGCTGTTTTTTCTTTATCCTTATTTTTAATGCCGTACAGCGCAGTTGGTGGTCGCTGCGAGAGTCAGTCCGACTTTATTGTAAAGGTGTACAGCACTCAGGGCAACCAGATTGACTATGAACTGAAACAAGATCGCAAATACCGTAAGATACAGGTAATTTTCTTTGGGAAAAAGGATCATGTAATGCGAGACAACACAATTTTTGAGCTATCTTCTGCTAAGGGAACATTTTCCGTACCTGAACGGGCGCTCATTGCACCTGCGCAACTCTGGTTTAATTTTGTTATTGTTGACGATTCAGGCTGCAAAAGCTGGGGACTGGTAAACGAAGTTCCTATTACATCAAAGGGCAATATTATAACGATTGACAGTCCCTCTGGCGAAGGAAAGAGTTTTTATATCAAGAAAAGGAACTAATTTGAAGGTTGCTCTGATAAGTCGGTAAAGGCTACATGGAAAAACGGTAAATGAAAACTAAAAAGCACCGCTTCTCTTGGATGAACCCGAAGCTTGAGGTTAGAACAATAGAAAGATATGCAAAGGCGTTTATGCGAAAAAATAAGTGAAAGCAGGAGAAAATCAACAAATTGAAGATACTAAAGAAATGATACGAGCGGGCAAACAAGCTCTCAAAAAATCATACGCTATAAAGCCGTGGTTCACCGATCTGTTTATTGGGTTGTCTACCAATAAGCTTATCGATATCTTCTTTAATTACTTCCTTTACCCTTATGCAATTTATTCCTTAGGTGTGCTGGTCGGTGGTTTTGTCATGACTTTCCTGTCTTTTATCGTATGTTTTCTGATTCTAAAATTCTATGACTGGTCAAAAAGAGATTGGTTGGGGATAGAAGCCATTAAGAAATTGAAGAAATATGACGGTGATAAGAAAATTGGGCGGCTGACTGCTTATGTTATGAAAAAGGGTGATCCTGCCGTATTTCTTTTTCTGTCTGTTCAGTATGACCCTTTCATAACCACTGTGTATCTCCGTCGTGGCCAATACAATGGGATGAATCGACGGGACTGGATGATATTTATTGGCAGCCTGCTCTTCGGCAATGCCTATTGGACGCTTGCCTGCTATATGGGGATTAGCCTTTTTGAGTGGGGCTGGAAAGCTATCTGCGGATGACCTTAATTGACTGCTTTCAAGGATTTTTTAACACCTCGTCATGGGGTCCAATTCTTCTGAAAAGGTAATGATCTCTATGGATTTCAAAGGTAAAACGGTAAAACATATCGATGCTTCCTTCCCATCTATTCTTGTAACCTTCCATCTTCTTTGTCCTGAGAGACGGGTGGTGGATATTCTGTATAAAAATCCTTATTTTCTTTTCGAATTTGCCCTGAATAAGTTTAGGCAATTCCTTGTAGTCTTTTTTGAAGGAATCGGTACGAATTATTATCATGCCTTGAGATCGGCAAGGAATTCATCAACTGAGGAAAATCTTTTGACCCTGCCCTGTTTGATGTCGTCATCGGCTTCTTTCTCCGCCTTCTTCCAATCAAAATTACTGAAATACACGGGAAGGGTCAGCGCATACTTAACAAGCTCAAATATTGCAGCGGCATCATCGGCAATTTTTGTCTTTTTCTTAAAGTCTGAGATTCCTGAAAATATTTCGTCAGGTATCTCCATTGTAATTTTATGAACGGCTTTCATTATGGACCTCCATCGTATATCTCTATAATATCACATAAAAAAGATTCATTTCAACGGAAATTAAATAGTTGCAGGACTTTCATTTTTTTAATAATCATAGTGGTCTGCATAGTTGTGGATTGCTCGTATGCGTCCGGAGAGAATATACCGGAGAAACAGCAGATAACCTTTGGGGCATCTGTTGGTATCTTCAACAAATACATCTTCAGGGGGTATGAACTTAGTAAAAACAGCATGGTCATTCAACCATTTGTTTCAGCATCCTTCAAGGGTTTTGAAGCGTCGGTGTGGGGAAATATGGATACCAATCAACACAAAACCCAATCCTTCGATCCGGGGAATTCAGAAGGCAAGGGTCGCTATAATGAGACAGAATATTCCCTGAGCTATACCTTTAAAACAGATAAGCTGAGTTTAACCGGTGGTTTTACGCACTATGATTTTAAATACTGGGATAACACCGATGAGTTTTTCATCAGCGCCACTTACAATATACTTACGAAACCGACACTTACAATCTATCGCGATATTAATGCCTATCCCGGCACCTACATCAATCTTTCCTTCGCCCATTCGTTCAATATCATCAAAAACACAACCCTTGACCTCGGCGCCTCTGCCGGGTATTATGCGGGAAACGGGAGTTGCTGGAATACATATGAATATGCTACGGGCGGGTACACCGGCCCGAAATATAATGCCCTTCATGACGGTATGGTCAAGGCAGGTCTCACAATCCCCTTGCTAAAAGGCCTGACCGTTCAGCCCATTGTCGAATACTGGTTCCCCCTTTCAGACAGGGCAGGAAAGACAATGGGGTATAACACAACAGGCGAGAAAATATCTTATAATCCCGATGGATATGTTGGTTACAACATTGTAACGGGTATCAATATTGCGTATGGTTTTTAAGTCTTCGCTGAAGGAGGAAGAAGTAGAGATGAAACAAAGCAATTTTCCACCGGGATGGGACACAGAGCGTGTGAACAGTGTATTGGCCCATTATGAGTCTCAGTCTGAGGAAGAAGCTGTCGCCGAAGACGAGGCAGCCTTTGAAATATCGGGCCATACGGTCATGAAATTCCCAACAGAAATAGTGTCAGTGGTACGTGAGCTAATTGCGAAGCTCAAAGCAGCATAAAGAGCGGCTATCCAATCGCTGAAACAGATGAGATTCAGATGGCAATCTGCAATAACGGCAGTTAATGGTAAAACCAATATTTCCCGTAATTCACGATCAAAGTCAAAAAACCATATGCATGCTTTGTGTACACCACAGTAGGATCAACAGTGGTTTACCCACTCAATGTGAGGAAAACCAAAACATTGTATACAAATATTTTGAGAAAAGATTCCCAACGCCTTGACAAGTCATTTCCCTCTGCTATACTTGGCAGTATGATATAAATAATTAAGGAGGCAGGGGTTATGGATCTCATGGAACCGGTAAAATTAAGGATATTGACTTTGAAAGACCTCGATGCGGTCGCAGAAATAGATTATGTGCTGCTTGGTAAAAAAAGGAGAGAATACTGGGAAAACAGACTCGAACATACAGCGACCTCCGGAGTGCCGTCTTTGGCCGCAGAGGTGAACGGAAAGGTCGTCGGGTTCATTCTGGGCACTGCAAGCGGCTGGGAATATGGCATACCTGAAAATGTGGCGTGGATAGATACGCTTGGCGTTATTAAGGAGTATCAGAAAAAGGGTATTGCACGGCTTCTGTTTAAAGAAATGTTTTCAATGTTTAAAAAGGTTGGAATTGATACGATATATGTCTTTGTTGACTGGAAGGATTGGGACCTGCTTCAGTTCTTTGACAGAATGGGATTCAACAAGGGCGATATGATCAACCTGGAGA
>CAYMTB010000111.1:0-11345 GCA_964393225.1 uncultured Syntrophorhabdaceae bacterium | reverse complement strand
ATATGATCATAAAGATGGAAAAGCCAGGAAACTGAAATTATGCAAAGGTCTTGAAACACTTATTATTAACAATCTCGATCGTTTGTTTGCTAATGGTTAGCTACACCGCGGTCAATGGGGCGGAGTGGGTACGTTATACCACGAGCAAAGGGTTAGAAGACAGATATTATTACGACGAATCAAGCATTTATTCAGATAGTGAGGGTGCTGTAAGGGTATGGATAAAGCAGGACTTTCCTTATAAGGGGAAAGAGCATTTCATAGAATCCATGAAACAAAATGGTTATTCTGATAATAAGAAATTAGAAAAAATAAGTTATGTTCTCAACTATTTCGCCATCAAGTGCAGTACAAGAGAATCTCGACTTATTTCTTATTATGTACGGGACACAGAAGAAAATGTCATAGATTCCGGTTCGTTGCAGCCAACATGGATCTCAATTCCAGCAGGGAGCACCATAGGGGTTCTCCATAAAATAATATGCAAAGGGAGATGATAGTTGTGTGTCCAAAATCGTTGATATCAGATGTTCAATATGTTCTTTATCGTCTGTTTCAATTCGCTGGTATCTGCCGATTTAACCACATATGCATCTGAAATCCAGCTTGAAAAATCCTGCTTGAATTCTCCATAAGCTGAACATAAGATAACCGGTTGTTCTTTAATCATATTTTTTATCTCATTTAGTGCCTGGATACCATCCATCCCGGGCATCTTTATGTCCATGACGATAACATCAAATCTTGTGCCCTTTACTTTATCGATGGCTTCAAAACCATTGGAAGCAAGTTCCACCTGGTATCCCTCCTCTTCAAGCTCTTCTTTGAAGAGAAATCGAATATTTTCCTCATCATCAACTACCAGTATTTTTATACCATTCATAATAACTCCTCTCTGTTTGTGTGATTTTTTACAGGAAGATAAACAAAAAACGTTGCCCCCTTTCCCACCATGTTTTCAATTTCTATTTTTCCGTCGTGATTATGGATAATTTTATTCGATATTGCGAGCCCCAGGCCCGTCCCTCTCTCTTTCGTTGTAAAAAACGGGTTGAAGATATTGTCTATCACAGAAGCGTTTATCCCTCCGCCTGTATCGGTCATAGAAACAAACACAAACTGTTTATTGTCCATTATTATTTTTCCCGTACTAATCGTTATTGTCCCTTCGCCATTCATTGCCTCATGAGCATTGATAATGATATTGATAAAAACTTGCTTAATCTGCTGCATATCACAGGGTACGGATGGCAAGTTTTTATCATACTTTTTCAATACCTGCATGCGGTCCCATGTTGTATCGGATGAGAAAAGGTGGAGAACCTCGTCAACACAATCATTCATGTTGCATGTTTCAGCAGGCACTGGCGTATCTTTTACGTAATTTAATAAATCGTTGAGAATAGACTCCAGCCTCGAAACCTCATTGGTTATAATGTCTACATACCTGCTTTCGGTCTGATCCATGCGCATCTTCTTCGCTAGCCTTTTCGTAAAACCTCCAATGACTACAAGTGGGTTTTTAATTTCATGCGCTATGTTTGCCGTCATTTCCCCAAGGCTTTTGAATTTTTCCTGATCGATTATTCTTTTTTGAGCATTATTTAAATCTTTTATAACATCTTTCAGTTTTGTGTTTAATAAGGTGTTTTCCAGCCCGTTAGCTATATAGTTTGCAAAAGTGTTTATAAGGTACCTGCTGTTCTCCTCAAAGGCATAATCTTTCTGAGATCTTCCGCCACATATTGCTATCGTTCCGAGAATCCTGTTTTTCGACATTATGGGTGTTGCATAAAGAGAGTATTTTGAAGAAATGTCGTCTTCTGTCTGACCATGGTTCCTCAACGATACCGTCTTTTTCTGTCGCAGGGCTTCCTGCTCCAATTCATTTAAGTAATTTTCAATTGGCTGGTCCAGTATTCCATACGTATATCTTTGGGGTTCAACCCTCAAGAAAGCATGATCTAATTTTATTGTTACGAATAGCGCATTGAGTGATTTCGCAATAATTAGTCCAATGTCTTTTAATAGGACTTGCGGTTCCACGTTTGAGGAAAGTATCTTGCCTAGTTCAGAAAGGGTTGCAAGCTCGCTGATCCTTTTTTTTGAGGAAAGGAACAGGTCGTTTATCCTTAACACGCCGCCTATCTCGCGCGAGATTATTGAAAGAAGGATCTTTTCCGCGTCCGTTATAAAACGTCTGCCGGGAGTGCACAGCACCAGGACGCCGTAAATATAGCTGTCGTCTGACAAGGGGAGGAATGCGAAGGACTTATATTTTCCAACTAAACCGTCAAGTTCCGGGTAAAAAAGACAACCAAATCTAGGCGGTATGTTTTTATTGTCATAATATTGTGGTATCCTTTTCTGGGCAACACCCCCGATAATACCTTCACCAATATGACACCTGTATCTGTCTAGGATTTTATAA
This sequence comes from uncultured Syntrophorhabdaceae bacterium, assembly GCA_964393225.1. Lineage (GTDB taxonomy): Bacteria > Desulfobacterota > Syntrophorhabdia > Syntrophorhabdales > Syntrophorhabdaceae > MWEV01. The sequence continues at coordinate 8,914 of CAYMTB010000111.1, read as the reverse complement.
AGCGTGCTTTTTTGGTTTTTAAACCTGCAGGTAAGGCGTTTGTCCTGGTCAGAAGTAAAAACAATCGCCTCATCAAAATCCATGCCCTGGGACATTATACCGAGAACTGCGTTAATCCTTGATGTTATTTCGAGGTTAGAATGTGATACTTCTATGATATTCCCAAGAAGTTCAACGGGATTCATGTTTTTCAATAGCTTTTTTGTATAATTCTAAATACTCTTTTGCTGACCTTTGCCATGAAAAATCTTCTTTCATACACCTTTTGACAAGGAGGTGCCAGGCATCTTTTGTATTATATACATTTAACGCCCTTTTAATCGCATCGAGCATTTCATCTTCGGAGTATTTATAGAACTTGAATCCTGTGCCTTTGTCGGGCTCTTCTGTATAGTCTATGATCGTATCCTCAAGACCACCGACACCCCTTACAACCGGCACGGTTCCATATTTCAAGCTGTACAGTTGGTTCAAGCCGCATGGTTCATATTTTGAAGGCATCAGGAACATGTCTGCGCCTGCTTCAATGAGATGGGCAAGTCTGTTATCATAGGCAATCTTGATCCCGAATGAGCGTGGGAATTTTTTTGATAATTCTGTGAAGATGTCGTGGTATCTCCTCTCCCCTGTCCCGAGAACAACGTATTGGGTTCCGTAAGACAACATTTCTTCAAGCGAAGAGGCGATAAGGTCAAAACCTTTTTGATCGGCAAGCCTTGATATGGTAGCTATGAGAGGGGTATTTCCATTATTTGGTAAACCAAAAGCCTCTTGAAGGGCTTTTTTGCATAGCCCTTTGCCTTTAATATTGCCCGTGTTGTAATGTGCCGGCACATAAGGGTCTTTGTCCGGGTTCCAATCCTCGTAGTCAATCCCGTTGATGATACCGAAAAGGTCTTTCTTTCTCGTCCGAAGAATACCGTCGAGGCCATCTCCAAATTCTTCCGTCTGGATTTCTTCGCTGTATTTTTTACTTACCGTGTTGATTATGTCTGAAAAAACTATTCCGCCTTTTAAGAAATTAATCTTTCCGAAATATTCAAGATAGTCCGGCGTAAAATATTCCCATCCGATATTTAAAAGGTGCAGATCATACTGCCAGAAAATACCCTGATACCCAAGGTTGTGGATAGTAAACAATGTTGCAATGTCTTTTAAAACAGGGTCATCCTTGTATGTTGTCTTTAAAAACACGGGCGCCAAAGCTGTTTCCCAGTCATTACAGTGGAGGACATCGGGAACAAACCCTGTTATTTTGATGGCCTCTAAAATGCTTTTTGCAAAAAAGACAAACCTCTCTGCATTATCAAGATAGTCACCGTCGGGCGTGCTGTATAGATAATCCCTATAGAAGTATTCATCCTTTTCCACAAGGTAAGCAGTTACACCATCGTATTCGCTTTCGACAATCTCGCCGTCAACAAACCCCTGTGAAATAGGACAGGAAAACTTATAATTCTTGTATATCATGGGAAACCCCTGCTCCTCAATGCTCTTGTGTTTAGGCAGGATAACCCTTACATCTGCACCCATTTTTTTTAAGGTCTTGGGGAGTGAACCGGTCACATCGGCAAGCCCACCAGTTTTTATAAAAGGGAAAATCTCAGGAGATGCTATCAAGACATTCATTGTAACCCCCTAAATATTGGTTTCTTTAAGGTATGCTGTAGCTTCTTCGGGCGGTGTGGGGTTTATGTAAAAGCCAGTTCCCCATTCAAACCCTGCCATTTTTGTCAGTCTTGGTATAATTTCCATATGCCAGTGGTAATGCTGCATATCACCATTACCGAACGGCGTTGTGTGGATCATAAAATTGTAAGGAGGTAAATTAAGAACCTTGTCGTATTTTTTTAAAATAATTAAAAGTATCTCGGAAATATCGTGGTAGCTGTCCGCCCTTTTGTGGAGGGCAAAATATGGCTCGTGTTTTTTTGGCAGAATCCATACCTCAAAAGGAAATCGTGATGCATACGGTGAGAGCGCAATAAAATTTTCATTTTCTATAACTACCCTTACATCATCATCTTTTTCCTGCGCTATTATGTCACAGAACACGCATCTGTCCTTGTATTTATAATAGGCCAAACCGCCATTTATTTCTTCCGTAACTCTGCGCGGAACAATTGGAAGGGCTATCAATTGTGTGTGTGAATGATCAAGCGAAGCTCCTGCTATAGAACCATGATTCTTAAAAACCATTACATATCTGAACCGCTTGTCGTTTGCCAGATCAAGAACCCTCTCCCTGCATGCAATAAAAACGTTTTGTATGCCGTGCACGTCCATACCCGACAAGGTTTGCCCGTGGATTGGCGTTTCTACAATGACCTCGTGGGCACCGACACCGTTCATCCTGTCATAAAGCCCAACACCTTCTTTGTTGAGATTCCCCTCAATCCTCAGGGCAGGAAATTTGTTCGGGACTACCCTCAGCATCCAGTTAGGGCTGTTCGGTGGCGCATGGTCAGTCCTGACTGCATACACCTCGGGAGGCGTCATGTTTTCGTTGCCTGGACATAAAGGGCACATGCCTGTCTTTTGGGGTGGATTTTCCTCACCAAAAAAAACCGGTCTTTTTCCTCTTTCTGTTGAAATAATAACCCACCTGTTTATAATAGGGTCTTTTCTCAGTTCTGGCATACACGTCTCCGACTCTTATATCTATAGCTTTGACTTGGCGTACAGCACGTGGTAAGTAATACGTCGATGATTCCCATAAGAGATAATATACCGACTCGCACCTTTCCCATTATAACAATAAGCGTTATCTTTGTAAATGTATTAATTTTTTTGTGGCAGAAGCTTGCTTTTGGGGGTATCGATAGCCAGACTATATATAAGTATTATGGATTGGTCCCGCATGAGTTGTCTTTGGCAATAACTAGCCGCCACGAATTACTGCCTTACAATATATTAACTATTTTTACATCCATGTTTCTCCACGGCGGCATTTTTCATTTAGCAGGAAATATGCTTTATCTCTGGATTTTTGGTAACAACGTTGAAGATGCCATTGGCCATAAGAAATTTGCTCTTTTTTATCTCCTTTCAGGTATTACTGCAGCTATTTTTCAGTTTTTATACGATCCGTCCTCAAACATTCCCATGGTTGGCGCAAGCGGTGCTGTATCTGGAATACTCGGCGCATATCTTCTTCTTTTCCCTTATGCAAAAATAAAAACCATGTTGTTTATAATCATATTTATAAAAATTGTTGAGATTCCCGCCATCCTTCTCCTTTCTATATGGTTTCTCATACAGCTTCTTTTCTCAAATGGGGAAGGTATAGCGTGGTATGCGCATATTGGCGGTTTCATTTTCGGGTTGCTGTCGATCAAACTTTTTCGCCCCGTAGCCCGCCGAAAATAACCCCGGCATTTCACGTGAAACATAAAATATTGTAACAATGAAAACGCTTCTTATTAACCCACACATCTATGATTTTGCCGCATACAATTTCTGGTCAGCCCCTATGGGCTTGCTTTATCTTGGAAGCGTGTTGAGAAAAAACAACATAGAGATAAAACTTATCGACTGTCTCGATGTAGTTGAGGAAAAGAGGAAGGCAGACGGAAGAGCACCTTTTATCAAGAAAAAGGTCGTAAAACCGGAATCATTAAAAAGCATAAGAAAAAGCCTCAGGAGATATGGCATCTCCCGTGAAAAACTCAATGAAGAACTTAGCCATGTTGAATCGCCGGACCTCATCCTTGTCACCTCCATAATGACATACTGGTATGCCGGCGCAAAGGATGTGCTGGAGATTGCCAGAAAACGCTTTCCATCATCAAAAATTGTGTTAGGCGGCATATATCCCTCTCTCTGTTACGAACACGCAAAAACCGCCATGGAAGGGGCTAATTTAATCGTTAAAAACAATGAAACAGAACAATTCTACGGGTTTGTAGAGAGAGAGTTTGGCATTACCTTGCCGTTCAAGCCGTCTATGTATGATTTTGATTCTCTTCCGTATCCGTGTTTTGATTTATATAACAAAATACACTTTATCCCGCTCCTCACTTCTTATGGGTGTATGTACAGGTGTACATTCTGTGCAACACCGTATATGCACCCAGGAATTGTCAGGAGGAGCGGGGGGAGTGTTGTCAATGAAATCGTATACTGGTACGCTCGCGGAGTTGAGAAATACGTACTATACGACGATAATTTCCTGTACAGGGCAAGTTTCTATGCAAAGCCAATACTGAGGGGTATCATAAAACTCCCGTTCCCGATAAGCATTTATAACCCCAACGCAATCAATGCATCGCTCATAGACGATGAGTTGGCGAATCTGCTGTTAGCTGCCGGCTTCAAAGAGGTAAGGATCGGGCTTGAGGCCATTAATCCTGATATACAAAAATCCCTCGATGGAAAAGTAAACCGGCGCGTCTTCGAAAGGGCAATTGGTCTTTTATTAAATGCAGGGTTTACCCATGGTTCAATCAGTGCCTATATACTTGCCGGGCTTCCACTCCAAAGGTGGAAAGACGTAAAAACTGCCATAGACTATCTTGCTGGATTGGGCGTGAATGCTCATATTGCCGAGTATACACCCATTCCACATACACCCCTTTTTGAAGAATTTTATCCCCTTGCTCGCTATCCAATAGCAGACGACCCGATCTACCAGAACAACGCCCTGTTCCCGTTTGCCTGGGAAGGGTTCACCGAGGACAACATGCTGTTCCTGAAACAATACGCAAGAGAAAAGAACAGTTTAATTGATAAATCCGGACAATGATGCTAAATATTTATTTAACATGCGAGAATGGCGGAATTGGCAGACGCACTGGACTTAGGATCCAGCGGTTTACACCGTGGGGGTTCAAATCCCCCTTTTCGCAAACTCTTAATAGTCTTGGATTATCCCTCATTTTTTCTTTCCTAATGATTTTTTTATAATTGATATTGTGCCCGAATTTGTGCCCGTCGCAGTTTCTTCAACTGAATTTCTTGCTTCTTCGTGAAATGCGTATAGTTTTTCGCAAGCCCCTTTAAGATCATTTTCATTAATAATGTTGTATCGCTCAAAAACAGATCGTGTCTTGTGGCCTGAAATCTTCATCACTATCTTTTCGGGCACACCAGCCCTGATCATATTGCGCACCGCTGTTCTTCTGAGATCATGAAACAGCCTACCTTCAAGGCCCACAGATAAACACGCTTTGTCCCATGCGCCCCTGATATCTTTTATTTTCTTACCGTTTCTGAAAAAAACATTCTGACATCCGGGAAACCGGCTATCTTTTAAAATCTTCTGTTTCAGGATTTCTTCATAAAGTTCCCCTGTGAGATATATTATGCGGGGTTCCTCATTTTTTGTTGCTTCCGGTTCAAGATTTATTTTCTTATCGAAGATGTTTACCTGCTTCCACGTAAGGGATAAGATTTCCTCCTTTCTCATGCCGGTATAATATGCCATTGTTATAACTGGTTTGAGACAATCAGGGAGGGCATTTATTACTTGTAAATACTCTGCATCCTCAAAATAACCCGTTCTTATATTTCTTTCTTGTAATTTTGGTATGTGAGGAGTATGGCTAACCTTTATGGGTGTTGCTTCTGCCCCCAAGGTAAACATTCTTTTCAGCGCTGAAAGCTCCCTGTTTATAGTCCCGTTTTTAACGCCATCTCCCTTTCGTGCAGTAATGTATTTTTGAATTGTGTTTGTTGTAATGTTTACAACCCGCATCCCTGAAAAATGCTCTTTCAAATGATTTGAGCTTATTTCAGCCCTCCACTCTGATTTCTTGTTGTTGCTTTTATAATCGTTTAGAAAATCCTTAACGAGTTCATCAAAAAGTATTTTCTCTACCCGCAAACCGAAAAACTTACCTTCTGCTATTGCACCTTCTCTTAACTTCAACATATGCTTTGCATCGCTTTCTTTGTCTGATTTTGACGATTCGCGATATGGTTTTCCGTCTCGATAGTATTTAATCCATAAAGTTTTGCCCCTAAGATAGATCATGCCCATATCGTCACTCTTTTTTAATAAGAATATTGGGTTTTGTTCTGTTCAATCCATTTCTCCATATCTAAAATATCAAGCAGTATCCTTCTTCCATCTTTGATCATCGGGATTTTGCCAGCCCATAACATTTCTCGTACAGCCCCTACTGTCCGCCCCAAAAAAACAGATGCTTCTTTAAGCGAATACAATCTTTTTTGTGGTCTGATAGGTAATGTGTTCTTAGTCATGATTCTCCCCCTTATTCGTGTTTTGTTGCCCTTCTTTGTTTTTGGCTTTTCCACTTGCCTTGATCTTTTTTACAATCTCTTTTATGGGATGTTCTAATTTATTCACAGCAGGTCCAACATCTTCCCTTATCTTCTTTATAACGCCCTTTTTCCCAGCAATACGGGCATTTTCTGCATATTCATCGGTGAGCATTCCCCTTTTTGCGATTTCATTTATTACGCCATCGGTTAAATATTTAATAACTTCAGAGAAGGGTACATTCTTATCAATCTTCTCTATGTCATAATTTGCTTCCTGATCAGGATTTTTACCTATATGGAGATCGTATTTTCTTTTTAATTCCCTTGCTTCTCTTTTCAAAGGAGATTCGGTCATACCTTCTGAAAGCTCCTCGTCTAAGTATTTATACAACGGTTCTCTTACTACTGTTTCTATGATGTATGGCATCGGCACTTTTAGTTCGGGCGATCTATTCAGTTCTGATTGAATGCCCTGAAGATACACAACGAGTTCTTTTATCGCCTTATTCAGATAGTAGGATATGCTTACATCAACATAATTTTCCTTGAACATCTTAAACAAGGCTTCGTATGGTTCTTCATCCATAGTAAAGGATTTTACTTTTTTATTCATTTCATCCCTCCAAAATATTAGCTATGTGCCTAATAAATATCTTATACATATATCATAAATATGTCAACTAAAATCTTTTGAAATAATCTATTTTTTGAAGCAGGTTTATTGGTGTTTGAGTTAACCTTTTGTAATTATGAGGAATTAGTAATTAGTTTTTTACCAGGAAGTAGGCTTGTAGATTTTTTTCCCGTCGTTCAATGTGAAAGGATTAGGAAATTGATGTTGTGTATAGTGCTCTTTTTTTGTCTTAAAAGACCTATTTACAATATTAACAAGCTCTTTATTCTTTCTTTTATAGGGAAAGATAAAGGTAATATCTTTGTCTGGAAATAACCTTTTAACCGCTCTGACAGCAGGCGCTAAGTCTGTATCACCCGTCACTAAAACAACCGTATCACATTCATTATTCATCAGAACTTCCATTGTTTTTATTGAAATTGCGACATCGGTTTCTTTTTCTTCGTATCTCGTCAATTCACTTTTGCACTGATCGCACCATACCGTTTTGGACTTGAACCTCCCGAGCTCAACAACAAGCCCGGTAGCTTCCAAACACTTTATATAGTTTATGTGTCTGTTAACCTTCTCCGGGTCTTTGTTTTTCATATGTTCAGCAAGGGCAGAAAAATAATAAATCTTTTCTATTTGTGCATTGTTTCCGATTGCGGCTAAGTATGAATCACATAGTGACTTGATATTGAGCCATTTTGTAGATGCGTTTTTTAAATCGCGACTGGCATCAACTAATGAGTGATAGAGGTTGAAACCATCAATGAGGAAGGTTGTTCTGTTCATATAAATAAAAAAAACCCTCTGGGTCGCAACCCAAAGGGGGCCAGAGAGTTACCTCGTCTGGGGATGAGTTAGAATAATGATAAAGCTTACATATTTATTTGTCAATAGTTTTTGGTACCATTGGCCATTCTTAACAGATAAAATGACCGGACGTTGCTTTAAATTGATGCTGATCCGCTGGTTAGAAGAGTTTTGTATACAATTTAGGAAATTCGGTCTTGTACCATTCCACGAACTCCCGAGGTCTGCAACCAAAGTCCAAGCGAAATTTGTCATGAAGGTCGCCATGTGAGTAATAATCCTTAAAAGGCTCATACCATGCAGATTCTAAGATTATGTTAACTTTCTGCCTAATGCTTTGCAGAAAATGTACAGTCCTTTTATCAGATAAACTAAAGTATTCTTTCTTATTTGCATGTTTTCGATGACGATTGTCCGGAAGGTCCCCAATCAATTCAAAGCACAAACCGATAAGAGCAATAACATTTTCCGGATCGGTATTGCCTTCTTCTATTAAGCACCTTTTCATACAACCAAGCTGAAAAGCGATCCGGTTGTGGTGAATATGGTCTGTAACTATATTGGCCTCAATAGCTATTTCTATCTTCATCAATAATTTTCGAAGAACGTACTTCCATTGTTTCTCCGTTAACTCATAACCGTGCCAGTTGGTATAGTAGCCACCTAGGATTCTACGGAGCATATCCTCAGCAAAAAAGGATAGCTTAATCTTGTTTTTTGCAGTTCTTTTGGTAATTATGTCTTCCATGGCTATATAAACCTTCTAGCGCGGAAGTTCGCTGGGAAGCGTGGTAGTGTTTCGCGCCGATCCCGTGAAGCGCTTCTTTGGGCTCCTCACCTCCGATCTTCTATTACGGTGTCTGCTTCTTTTCTTAAATTTGGCCTTGTATTCTCAGGGTCTTTCTCGTCAATACAGCTGAAAATTAAAGTTGACGACGTTCCTGTCCACCATTGCTCGCCTTGACTACTAGTATTTCTAACGCGCAAAACCTTGCCTTGTTTGGCACAATATTCATTAGCCTCCTGTGCAGCCTGAACACGCAACGCCCCTGGTGATTGTGAGCCCCACGAATCACCTGAGTTTAGGATATATGTATCTTTGCCGTATGGCGCAATAGCAGAAGTTGAACCACACCCAAATAGAAATATTAGGGTACACAACATAAACCACTTTGCCTTCATAATATTTCTCCTTTTTCTTTGCAACAATGCAATATGTGATCGCGCGTATTTCTCCATTTTTTTAATATTATACTC
>CAYMTB010000110.1:0-11387 GCA_964393225.1 uncultured Syntrophorhabdaceae bacterium | reverse complement strand
CTTCTGTCTTCTGACTTCTGTCTTCTGGCCCTTGCCCCCTGCCCCATCTTTTCCATCAATTAATGTGAAGTCCACCAGTATGCTTTCCTCCTGGAGCGGTTTGCGGCTGAAAGGCAAAACACCGAGAACATACAAAAGGGCGAAATGCGCAATAATCGATATGCAAAGGGCGAAAAGCAGATTATTCGGGTTCCTGGCGATACGTGATAAATTCATGCTGTAATTTATTACAATTGTTGATATTTGTCAAAATTTACAGTATTGACATTTTGTGTGTGCTGAACATACTGTGGTTATCCTATTGACACACAAAATCCTTCTCAATATACTTTCACAGTGAAAAAACAATGTCTTATCAATTTAATCTTTCGTTTATCTCGCTCACAAGGTTTCAGCGCCATTGAGCTTCTTATTGTCCTGTCAATTATCGGTATCCTCGCAGGGTTATCTGCTCCGCAGATCATGCATGTGATGCGCGCCCGGCAAACCACAGGCTGCGCAATGCAAAGAATTGAAACACAGAATGCAGAGAGGCAATACGTCGTTGACTCCGGAATACCAAGTAAAAGCATTAATGATTTGATACAGGCAAAATATCTCAGTAAATATCCACAGTGTCCGGCAGGCGGTATCTATCTCTGGATCAATGATGCAAACCAAGCAAATCCATTCAGAAACCTCGGGTGCTCCTTTCATTACTTTCCTTCGCAGATGCCAGCTTCAGCTCTCACACCCCTGGGTTCCACATTCACTGAAATAAGTGACAACTTTATTAAGCTTTTGGATGTTTTTTACAATAAGAATGAACGGTATGCGAGAACCTGGGGCGACTACACCTTCACAGATATCGGTATGAACCCGTCTGACTGGAAGAATGCAATAAACGGGGTTATCTACAAGCCAGGTGGAAACAGATTTAGTATAGAGCCGGATATCGGGTATGTTTTTTATGTTAACGATACAAAGGGTGTACAAAAAACACTTACCCCCGAGCTTAACTGGAATCTTGTCTATTCACTCAAAGATAAGACGTGGTATTACCACTCCACGGCCTCCGGCAACGAGATTGATATTACGACACTCAAGGTTGAGAAAAAGTAAAAAGTTTACAGGAAATACTATGGACGAACGCAACAAGCAGAGATAAAGCATAACAGAAATATCAGGCGCAGACAATCTGACTATTAACTTGAAATCACTGACACTGTACCGGGACTATCTCAGGAAAAATCTCGATACGCCCTCACACTCTTTTAAAGCATAAGATTTTAACCAAACATCTAAACATTTTAATTTATTGATAAAAGTACGCTATTTGTCATTGACAAAAAGGGGATGAATAAAATACTATTTTGGCATATACTATCAAATACTTAACGCAATTTGCATTTGAGCCCGCGAACACAGGAAGGCAAAGAAGACATCCGGTGTAACTGCGACGGTCAATGTATCGGAACTGACAACCCTTGAAAAAGGCAAGGCATACTGGATAAAGATGAATACAGCACAACCGGTAGACTGGGTTAAATAGATAATCTCTACATATTAAGGCAAAAGAGATGATGCTGGAACCTGTTCAACCGGGAGCCATTAGGAGATATTTTCTATAAGACAGTCTGTAGACAGGCAGGAGAAACAGGAGTGAAGATCCACGAACTTACATGTCCGCAATGCGGCAACACACAGGAAGTTGAAGTCAGAGATTCGCTCAATGTCACAGTAGAACCATATCTCCGCAACCGTTTATTTGATGCCGACATCAATGTCTTCAAATGTGAATCCTGTAATGATAAGGCAATTATCAATGTTCCACTGCTTTATCTTGATATGAACCGGCAATACTGCGTCCAGTACTACCCGACTGAAGCCATTGAGGATGATAACTTCCTGACCCAGTTTACTCCCGACGGCAAGTGGAGCTTCAGGGATATTCCGGAAATAGTGAATAACGATCTGAACTACATGGGTGATCCACACATCGTTTTCAGTCTTTTCGATATGATCCAGTACGTCAAGTTCCGGGACAGGCTTTATGAGAAAGCTGAAGCAAGAAATAATCAGAAGCAGCACCCAAAGAAGACCATACCGAGGCATTAAGACATATGACAACCATACACTCTCTTGCAAAACAGTTCCAGGGATTCTCTATGCAGCCATTCCACTATATCATTATCTTTGCTCTCATCCTGTACATAGCTGTATGCTTTGGCCGAATCGCTTCAAAAAATGGCAGGAACTCTATCCTGTGGGGCATTCTTTCTGTTATTACACCCATAAACTTTATCATCCTGGGGTATTGGGCATTCAGCGGTAAAAAACAGAAACGTCCAACAAAGGCAGTTGTAAAGAAAAAGGCAAAGAAATGAATGAGGAAATAAAAAAGGCTATAGCTTGAAAACAATAGAAAATTTGGTATTATTGACCGCAACTGTCGCTGTTGCAGTATCCCTTACTATAGGTGCAGTCTATGCCTTTAATACCACTGACCTTGAGAAACTGAAAACAACTAATCAGTGCCAGGGATGTGACCTAACCAATGCAGAGCTCTCCAATGCAAACCTGTCCGGTGCAGATCTGTTCCTGGCAAAACTGTCCGGTGCAAACCTGCAGGGTGCCGATCTATCAGGCGCAAGCTTATATGTCGCAACACTATCTCATGCAAACCTGTCCGACGGAAACATGCGCAACACCAGCCTGTCTCATGCGACCGCAGATGGGGTAAACCTGATAAATGCAGATCTGTCCGGAGCAAACCTGCATACGGTGAAAATGTCCGGCGCAAACCTGCGTAATGCAAATCTTGCCAATGCAAGACTGACCTATGCAGTACTCAAAAATTCATGGTTGATCGGGGTAGATATGACTGGGGCGGATATGACTGGAGCAGACTTTTCCGGTGCAGACCTGACGCGTACAATTTTATCTCGTGCAAAGCTATCCGGAGCAGACTTTTCCGGTGCAACCTGGACTGATGGTATAATATGCAAAGAAGGTTCATACGGAGAGTGTAAGAAGTAATCGATTTGACTCAGGAGGGGGATCAGATAACAGACAGTTCTTGCTGGGTCGAAACCTTCTGGATTCTCCATTGTAATTTTCGGTATAATACTTTTGATATTGTTTCATGGTGTATGTAATATCAGCTTGCAGTTCATTCGTCTTTGAAATTTACGTTTGCAAATTCCTGAACCGGTACTATATGTGTTTGAAGGCCTTCCTGACAGCCTCCTCTTTCACCGGTGAGGTAAAAAGAGAGACAAAGAGAAAAACAAGAAACGAGACCGGGAGGGCAACGGCCTGCGGGTCAATCATATTCCATGGCTGCCCGGCCAGAGTATCACATTTAAATATCCACCTGCATAACCCGATAGCTTTCGACTCGTATTCATGGAAAAACAGCATCCACAGCAGAGAAAGAAAAAAACCGCAGATGATGCTCGCTTTTGCACCTGTTTTTGTGCCACCCTTCCAATAGAGGGCAAAAAGGTATGATGGAATAAAGGTTGCGCCGCACAAACCGAAGAAAAAGGCCGTTGCAATAGCAACTGAACCTTCCGGGAGCAAAAGACCGATTATCAGCGTTGCGAAAATGCCGAACACGATGCCTATCCGGGTAACTATTGTAGTTTCTGCTACAGATCTCCCCTTGAGTAACGCCTGTTCTAAAATATCCCGGCTCAACGATGAGCCGGTGGCAAGGAACTGGGCACTGCTGGCGCTCATTGCTGATGCCATGAGGGTAACGAGGAATAATGCAACAAACCACTGCGGGTAAAACCTGTCTACATAAAGAGGAATTATCTTGTCAACGTTACCTTGAACCGATTGGATAGACAGTTCGGTATAAGTGTTATAAAAAACAACATTAGTAAGCGCCCCGACCGCATATGCTGCACCGGTTGTGAAGAGAATAAAAAGCGCTGTAAAAGGGATGGCCCTGTTCAGATCACGGTCGGATTTCAGCGTCATGAATCTTACGTTCAGCTGAGGTTGTCCGAGAACACCGATGCCCACCCCCATAATCATTGTTGTGATGACAAACCACCACAGGGAAGACCCGTAAGCAGGCATGGAAGTAAACCCTCTGTGCCCTATATCCTTCAAAGCCTGAGGAACAAGGGGTGTCAATTCCGTTAATGCCCTGTGGGCATTAATAATTCCTCCTGATATGACATACGTAGTAATACCGATGATTATCATTGACACAATCATAATTATACCTTGAAAAACAGAGGTGTACAGTATGCCCTTGAGTCCTCCCCAGAGGACATAGCAGGCCGTTATTAATAAGAATCCGAGTAGTGCTGTGGTAAATGGGATGTTCATATGTACTTCGATAAATCTCGCAATTCCGGTCAGAATTGCTGCCGTATATACGGGCATAAAAACGAGGATGATGAGACCTGAAAAACCCTGGATGAACCGTGAATTGTAACGCCTTCCAAGAAGTTCGGGAAAGGTGTGCGCATCAAGCGCTTTACCCATTTTTCTCGTTCTTTTTCCGAACACAACAAAAGCGACCCATACACCTATCATAATATTCAAAAAGGCGAGCCATGACATACTGAAGCCATAGAGCGCACTGACACCGCCAAAACCGATAATTGCAGCGGTGCTTATATACGTTGAGCCATAGCTCAAAGCCATTATAAGTGGATGAACCTGCCTGCCGGCGAGGAGATAATCCGATACTGTTGTGGTCCGTCTGAATCCGAGATACCCGAGGTAAACGGTTACAATAAGGTATATTAAGGTAAATGTGACGAGATAGAACATGGTTTCAGTCTTAAGGGAGCTTCTCTATCAATTCTATTTCCTCTTTTTCCCATTTTACCTCTTCCCTGTAATCACCGTCTTTTTCTTCCACCCCCCTGCGCCAGCGGATTGCACCATAAGCGAGGCAGAACAGGGCCGAAAGGATGGTAAGGACATAACCCGAAAAAATCCAGAAATCAGGAAATCCAAGCATTGCCCTATTTGATTAGCATTTAGCTTTTTCCTTTGTCAAGGGATAATAAAATCAGTTTTGAGCTATGAGTTTTGAATTATGAATTATGAGTTTTTTTAACTTAACACTCAACACTTAAAACTTAAAACTGTTTTTTGGCGGTACACCATCTGTGTCCCATCCCCTCAGCATGTAATATTCATCTTTCATGTATTCGAGCTGTTCTCTCGTTATAATATCCTTCTTGGAGCCTAACGGCTCTTCGAAAAAGCGGGAAGGAAGGGTGTCGTCGGCCCTCGTAAGCCCCTCCCTTATATTGAAATTCCTTGTGATATCCTGGATATTTGAGGCAATCCGCCGGAGATCTTCCTTGTTTACGTCCATGCCGGTTGTCATGTGAACAATATAGATCAATTCATCCCAGAGGTAAAGGTCACGGTAAAACCTGCACAGGATGAGCGCATCCTGGAGTGTAAGCCTGTCTTCATAATCAATAAAGACTGCCGCTTTCCCCTCTGTCTGCTCAGGTGGGATGATCCCTGCCGCCTCTGCCCTGAAGACAGTAGAGCGGAGATGACACGCACCCCTGTCCGATGTTGCATAGGCAAGTCCCATACCCTTAAAAAATCTCGGGTCATATCCGGCCGGCTCCAATCCTTTTACATGAATGGCTACATCTTTCATGTCCCACTCTTTCGCAGCCCGGACAATGCCTTCAGCCAATATTTCCCCTATACCCTCTCTCCGTGAAATCTGATTGAGCAACAGTGCAATTGCATCAACATCACCATAATCAAGTTTATCGCTTATTTTCCCCTTTTTTGATGCTTCTATGGCAAACGCTGCGAGATTTCCGCCTGTAATCGTGTCAATACCCAGCCTGTCGCATATGTCATTCAAATATATGATTTCATCAAGACGGTCTACTAGGCAGAGCCCACCAAAGGCATAGATTGTTTCGTATTCAGGACCTTCCATCTTCAGGCCTGCATGTCTGCCTTCAGTTATGGTCGTCAACCTCCCGCAGGCAAGGAGGCATCTGTTACACGCATGCGGTTTAACCTTATATCTAGAATGGAGCATTTCTCCGCTGATATTTTCCCACCCTTCCATCCGCCCCTCTTGCCAGTAACGTGTAGGAAAGGCCTCCAGCGTGTTAACGACTGCTACAAGGCCTGTAGTTCCCATCTTTTTATAGGAGGCAGCAGAAGGATAACTGCTTATCTTCTCCCGCCATTCGTTTTTGAATTTTAAGACAGCTTCGGGATCGGCAAGTGCCCTCTTTTTGTTTCCGTGAAAAACGATGCCCTTTACCATCTTTGAGCCCAGAACCGCCCCGGCCCCTGTCCTTCCGGCACAGCGCCAGTAATTATTCGACACAGTTGCGAACTTGACCAGCCTTTCCCCTGCCGGACCTATTACCAGCGCGCCTACACCTTTTTTAGCGGTCCTCTCCAATATAGAATCCTCGGTTTTATATGTATCGAGACCCCAGATCCCTTCTGCATCATGAAACTTTACATCTTCATCACTTATTTCAAGATACACAGGCTTTTCGCTCTTTCCTTTCAGAACTATTGCATCATAACCGGTTCTGCTGATGGGCTCGGCAACTCTGCCTCCCGAGTAAGAATGAGAAATAAATCCGGTAAGGGGGCTCTTTGTAAAAATACCATACCTGCTTGTCCCCCAGATAGGCGTGTCATTCACGGGCCCCAGGGCTACTATGAAATGGTTTTCCGGAGAGAAAGGGTCAATCCCGGCTTTATTCCTTGTAAACAGCAGATAGGCTGCAAGACCCTTTCCTCCAAGGTAGTTTTCGTATACTTCATCGGGAATCCCTTCGTTGTAATATTTTTTCCTGGTTAAATCGATAATAAGAATCTGGTTAAAAAATCCTTTCATCGCATCCTCCGTATGAATGAATGATTTTAAGAGATTTTTATGCCCTTTGTCCAGACCATATAAACCCGCCCTTGCAATTACTGAAAAACGACCTATATTTAAGAATGAAACCGGAAAAACCATATAAACCATGTTATTAATGCGAAGGAGATTATCATGTATGAACAGGGAGTAATCAGGCCGCCAAGCGAGGCGTCGAGTCTTCTGGTAAGGGTAACGAGAAACTGTCCATGGAATCAATGTGTCTTCTGCCCGGCCTATAAAGGGACAAAATTTTCGAGGAGAACGGTAGAAGAGGTCAAAAAAGACTTAGATAATATGGCAAAGGAGTATGCAGGTTATCCGGTCCGGACAGCTTTTTTGCAGGATGGCGATACGCTCGTGTTAAAAACAGAAGATGTACTGGTGGTCCTGCGATACATCAAACAAAAATTTCCCACCATCGAGAGGGTAACGTCCTATGCCAGATCGCCGACACTCAGGAAGAGGAGCGTGGAAGAACTTAAACAATTAAAGGAAGCCGGATTGACAAGGATACATGTCGGAATGGAAAGCGGCTCCGAAAAAGTACTGAAAATGGTCAAAAAAGGAATAACCCAGGATGATATTGTAATCGGGGGCAAACACGTCAAAGAGGCAGGTATTGAGCTCTCTGAATATATCATGCCCGGTCTTGGTGGTCGTGCTTTAAGTGAAGAACATGCCTTAGAAACGGCAAGGTTATTGAATATGGTCGAACCGGATTTCGTCAGGGTTCGTACCTTTGCCATGCATCCCATGTCTCCCATGCTGAAGATGGTCGAAAACGGGACATTTGTTTCTATGACTGATGAGGAGATTGTGGCCGAAATCAGGCTTCTTGTGGAAAATCTGAGCGAAATGCACAGTTATCTCTCCTGTGCCGATTTTGGGTTGAATCTTTTGATGTATGTAGACGGGTATCTCGACAAAAACAAGTCAAAAATGCTGAGCGATCTCGATGACTATCTCTCTCTTAAAGAGGAACAGAAACAGGCCTACTCACTTCTCCGGCGAGGTTCCTACGCGAACTATACCATAGATGCAGTTCGTGAAGAAAGCACAATGAAGAGAATCAGGCCGGAACTGGAGAAAATAGGGAAGGACGGGAAGGACGGGTTTTATCAATACATAAACCATCTTATGACCTATCAGCTTCCCCAGCCGCAGACAGATGAGTGGAAATGATCAAACCAATGCAAATTTGGAATTGCGGATTGCGAATTTAAATTCTAAATCCATTTACCTGCTTATGCCTGCCGGCAACCCGATAAATGTTGAACCTTGGACGGTTATTATCTCGGGTATGCTGCATTTACAATGATAAACATTTCCTCGTCACCTGTATTCTTAAGTCCGTGCGGTACGCCCGCAGGCAGCCAGATGGCATCCCATTCATTAACCTCTCTCTCCTCATCTCCCACCTTCATGAGACCGCTGCCTTTTACAACAAGGTATATCTCTTCAACCTCATCGATGTGCTCTTCGAGGATGTTTCCCGGGGGGAGCATAGCATAAGCCATGAATTCCATGCTCTGGAGAAAATGGCTTGTCATAACCATTCTTGCCACAGCACCGCGGTGTGCAATGTAGGTAGTTGCCAGTACTTCAGGATCATTAAAGTTTCTTACAATCATATTTTTTTAGCGGTCAGCCTTTAGCCGTCAGCTATCAGACTTTAACCTTCCTCCCTTCTGAATTTGGATTAAATTCTTATTATGAGCATATCGATCATAAAAATCAATCTTTATAATACCAGACACCCATCCTGATGGAAAATCCGGGATATTTACTTTATGAGTCAAGTTTACATTGAAATTGGAATGCCTCTGTGTGATACTAAGGGCTGCATATGGGCCTTATCAATCTATTATTCAAAGATCCCGTTGCCTTTGTTTTAGTGGCTATACCCTTGCTGTACTCAATCATAATACATGAACTGGCGCACGGGTGGGTTGCCTATAAAATGGGCGATTCCACTGCGAAATGGCTCGGAAGGCTCAGCCTGAACCCCATAAAACATCTGGACCCCATCGGAACAGTCATGCTTTTTGTTTTCGGATTCGGCTGGGCAAAGCCGGTTCCTGTAAATTTCAACAATCTGCGCGACGAACGAAAGGGAATCATTTTTGTCTCAGCAGCAGGCATCACGGCAAACATTATTCTTGCCTTTTTTTCTTTCCTGCTCCTCCGCCTTCTTGCTCCCTCGCCCTTTGGAATGCTGTCAACAATACTTTATTACTTTGCTCAGATCAATATCATGCTCGCAGCGTTCAATTTAATCCCTATACCACCCCTCGACGGGTCCAAAATCCTCATGGGTTTTCTGTCCAGGAGGGCACAGTATACCCTTGAAAGGATCGAACCTTACGGCATGTTTATCATCATCGCCCTTTTATACCTCGGCGTTTTAAACCCGCTCATCGTCTTCCTCAGGCAGGCTATCCTGAGTATTATCGGAATTTTATTACCGTAAGCTACTTCTTCTCTTCCTTACTGTAATTTGCTGCAAGATAGTCAATGATAATTTTTGCCTCTCCATCGTCGATCTTCGCTCCCCGGGAGTTGATCATACGCGTAACAGTCTTTTCCCATTCTTTCTGTGTTTTCTTATTCGATGTTGCCTTGTCTGCCTTGTGGCATGCGCTGCACTTCTTCTCAAAGAGGTCTTTGGCGGGGTCTGCCTTGGCAGCTTCTTTCCCTTGACCAATGGCATAAAGAGGTATGCCCAGCACAACTAAAAATACAATCCCGACCACATACACAACAACCTTTTTCATAACCGCCTCCTTTTTAGAAAAAAATACATCATCCTGTGTGCATTACAGAAGCATCATAACTCTTCGGCGCACAAACTCCAATAAATTAGACATTTTGATTTATCTCCTTCATCGGATATAATAGCATAAATAGCTGAGTATCGGCATTAACTTCTCCATTTTAGGAAACTGCATTGAGGTTGAATGCGATCCCCAAACCTCCAGAAAGTCTTTTTAGTATACCCATCGTCATTGACTATTCCAACTGAATAGTGATATGTGTATGTTTGGAAAAAGGTATGTTCGGCCTCGGTTTTCCTGAACTCATCATTATAAGGAACCTGTCGAAACGGGCATTGCTCAAAATAATGAAGAAAACCAAACTAAACCGATAGGACCGCGATAGTTAAAAAATTTCATCATGCATTTACTCAACGGTTATGAACCCTCAGCCATAAAAGAGGCCATTAAGCTTTTAGAAAATGGCGATATTGTTGCTTTTCCCACGGAAACTGTGTATGGCCTCGGTGCAGATACCTTTAATCCCTATGCGGTTGCAAAGATCTTTGAGGCAAAAAAGCGCCCGAGATTTGATCCTCTCATTGTGCACATAGGCGAAAAAGATTGGCTTTTTGACCTTGCAGAGCACGTCCCGCCAGAGGCCGAAAAGCTGATCGATGCCTTCTGGCCGGGGCCCCTGACAATCATTCTGAAAAAGAAGGATGTTGTTCCCGATATAGTGACTGCCGGGCTTCAAACTGTTGGTATAAGAATGCCGTCTCACCCGGTTGCATTGAACCTGCTCCGTGAGTTTAAAAGACCAATCGCTGCGCCGAGCGCCAACCCTTTCGGGTATGTGAGCCCCACAAAGGCAAGCCATGTCGTAAAGATGCTGGGAGACAGGTTGCCGCTCATTTTAGACGGCGGAAACAGTGTTTTCGGGATAGAATCAACAATAATCTCAATACGGGAAGACGGGATTTATATCCACAGACACGGGGCGATCAGCGTTGAAGACCTTAGCAAGATAGCCGGGTCTGTACATGAGAAGGGAGAAGACGGGATATGCGAATCTCCCGGAGAGTTGCCATATCACTATGCGCCTGCCAAACCCCTGAAGATTATTCATTCAATTGATGAAATAGATCACGAGCAGTCATCGTTCCTCGCCTTTCGGGCGCCCCCGGTGAAGCCAAAATCAAAGTTTATCAAAGTGCTTTCCGAAAAAGGGGACATGCGGGAGGCAGCAGCAAATTTTTTTTCATACCTTATCGAGTTGGATCATGAAGGTGTAGAAATTATTTACGCCGAAAAGGTACCGGAGAATGGTCTCGGCAAAGCCATAATGGACAGGCTCGGGAAGGCATCGAAAAAATACATGCATATAACCCGTTGATAATTTAGGTTATTCATGGTAACTTAATGTTTGTGAAAAAGGGTATATCCAAGAGGGGGTCGATACAGAGAATGCTTGAAAACATTAGAGATTTTTATCGCAGCGTTCCTCGGCATATTAACTGTTTACCAAACGTTATCAATATGTTAGAAGATGCAGCATACAACTTATACACGACTTATCCACAGAAATTGTGGATAACTATGAAAAAACCTTTATTTTTAAAAGCATTTTTTGTTTTGTTATGTGCAGTGCTCCTCTTCTCCTGCAGTTCATCCAAAAGTGCAAAGAAAGGACACCCTGCCCTGGATAGTGCTGTCATGTCAATGACTGAAGATGAAGTGAGAAAAAAGCTTGGAGA
>CAYMTB010000109.1:0-11452 GCA_964393225.1 uncultured Syntrophorhabdaceae bacterium | reverse complement strand
CCCCCAGGAAGTGGTGAACGCTTTTAACGCCCAGAACTTTGTTCTTCCCAGCGGAACCGCAAAGATCGGTGCGACGGAATACAACGTCTTTATGAACAGCAGCCCGGAAGTAATTGCGGCGCTCAACGATCTCCCTGTCAAGACCGTAAACGGTGCGGTTATCCGTGTCGGCGATGTGGCCCAGGTGCACGACGGCTACCAGCCGCAGCAAAACGTTGTCAGGCTGGACGGCGTGCGCGGCGTGCTGCTCACTATCCTTAAGACGGGCGCGGCCTCGACTTTAAGTGTCGTTGACAATGTGAAGAAGACCATGCCCCGAATCTTAAGCGGCCTTCCGCCAGAACTAAATGTCAAGGAATTCGCCGACCAGTCGCTTTTTGTCCGTGCCGCGGTAAACGGCGTAGTGAAAGAGGGCGTGATCGCAGCAGTGCTCACGGCGGCAATGATTCTTCTCTTTCTTGGAACGTGGCGGGGAACCTTCATCATCGCCCTCTCGATTCCACTTTCGGTCCTGACTTCCCTCGTCCTGCTGAGTGCGCTGGGCGAGACGATTAATCTGATGACGCTTGGCGGCCTCGCTTTGGCTGTGGGCATTCTCGTAGACGATGCGACCGTCGAAATCGAAAACGTTCATCGACAGATGGCGCTTGGCAAACCCAACGTCGAGGCAATCCTCGACGGGGCACAGGAGATTGCCCTGCCGGCGTTCGTGTCTACGCTCTGCATCTGCATCGTGTTCGTCCCGATGTTTTTCCTGACAGGAGTTGCCCGGTATCTCTTTGTGCCTCTGGCCGAAGCGGTCGTTTTTGCGATGCTGGCGAGCTACGTGCTCTCGCGAACGCTTATCCCGACCCTCGTCATGTGGTTCTATCGTAATATCGAATACCGGGGCCATACGGCCGACCCGGGCTCGGTTTCCACGTGGCTCCGTCCATTTGTGGCACTGCAAGGCGGCTTCGAGCGAGGTTTCGCCCGTTTCCGGGAAGGCTATCGCCGAATGCTGGGCGCCGTGCTGGCGCATCATGCCGTGTTCATAATACTTTTCCTCGCGTTTTGCATAGGTTCCTTGCTGCTTATCCCACAGCTCGGTCAGGATTTCTTCCCGACTGTGGACGCAGGCCAGTTCAGACTGCACTTTCGAGCCCCCAGCGGGACGCGCATCGAAGAGACAACACGCCTCGCGGATCGGATCGAAAACGTCATCCGGGAGGAAATCCCGGCAAGAGAGATCTCGGGCATCCTCGATAACGTCGGCATCCCTTTCGGAGGTGTTCCTCTCACCTACATTGACAATGGCCTCACAGGAACCGGCGATGCAGATATCCTCGTATCTCTCCGCCCTGATCACCGCCCCACGGACAGTTATGTGCGGCGCCTTAGAGCCCGGCTCAACCGCGACTTTCCAGGAATTACCTTTTATTTTCTGCCCGCTGATATCGTGAACCAGACGATCAATTTCGGATTGCCGGCCCCATTTGACATCCAGATCGTCGGCAAGGACCGCGACAAAAGTCGGGCTATCGCGGCAAATCTTGTTCAAAAGATCCGCCGGGTTCCCGGGGCAGTGGACGTACGTATGCAACAGCCTTCCGACCAGCCCGAGCTCCATTTTGCTGTTGATCGGACCAAGACCTCCCAGATCGGACTTACCGAACGTGATGTGACTAATTCGGTGCTCTTGAGCTTAAGCGGCAGCAGCCAGGTGCAACCCAATTACTGGCTCAACCCCAAAAACGGCATCCAGTACCTCGTAAACATCCGGGTGCCAGAGCATCCGATTGACTCCCTTGACGCTCTGAACGGGATTCCGGTGAGTGCCAGCCGGCCCGGCAAGAACGATGCCCAGATTCTCGCCAATCTCGCCTCCCTGGAGCGCGCAAGCGGATCACCCATTTATTCCCAATACAACGTAATGCCTGTAATCGATGTCTTCGGAGGGGTGAGCGGCCGCGACCTGGGCGGCGTGCTCAAAGATATTACCCCTTTGATCGAACAGGCGAAAAAGGAACTCCCGAAGGGGAGTTTCATCACGTTGCGGGGACAGGCGGATACGATGCACACAAGTTTTACGGGGCTTGCAATCGGGCTAATGTTGGCGGTAGCGTTTATATATCTGCTACTGGTCGTCAATTTTCAGAGCTGGCTTGATCCCTTCATCATCATCACAGCTCTTATCGGAGCCCTTGCGGGTGTGGTGTGGGGCCTTTATCTCACACTCACCACGCTCAGCGTTCCCGCTATGATGGGAGCAATAATGAGCCTCGGTGTCGCAACGGCCAACTCGGTCCTGGTGGTAACCTTTGCGAGGAACAACCTCAGTCGCGGCATTGATCCTCTGACGGCAGCCTGGGACGCAGGAGTGGGTCGCCTGCGGCCGGTTCTCATGACAGCCCTTGCAATGATCATCGGTATGTTCCCCATGGCGCTCGCCCTTGGAGAAGGAGGCGAGCAGAATGCTCCCCTTGGCCGGGCGGTCATCGGAGGTCTGGTGCTCGCCACCGTGGCGACTCTCTTTTTCGTGCCCGTCGTGTTCAGTCTGCTTCATCGGAAGAGGCCGCAAGATCCGCAATTCGAAGCTATTTATTCAACGAAAATTAAAACTGATGAGGTGTTACCATGAATGTAAAACAGGATAATCCCACGGAACAGCTTCACAGCACGAAAGGTACTGCTCGTCCGAGCCGGTCTCCGGTCAGATTTTGGGTGATGGCCAGCGTCTTGGCAACGCTGATAATCGTGGGTGTAGCGGCCGGTCTCATACCCCGGCTTCACCAGCGCGCCTTGCTGCGGGTAGAAACTAAGGATCTCTCCGTTCCCTCCGTTGCCGTCGTCTCGCCCAAACCGGGCCAATCCGGATCAAATCTGTCCCTGCCTGCCGAGGTCAAAGCGCTGGTCGAAACACCGATCTATGCGCGCGCCAACGGGTATCTCAAACGGCGGCTCGTGGACATCGGCAGTCACGTTAAGGAAGGGCAGCTTCTGGCCGAGATTGACGCACCCGAGCTCAATCAGGAACTCTCGCGCGCCAGGGCCCAGCTCAATCAGGCCGAAGCAGCTCTCGGGCTTTCGAAGGTCACGGCTGACCGGTGGGCCGGTCTCTTGAAGACCGCCAGCGTGAGTGAACAGGAAGACGCCGAAAAGCAGGCCGATTTAAAGCTCAAGACGGCCAGCACTGAGTATGCCCGTGCCGAAGTGCGCCGGCTGGAAAAACTCGAATCTTTTACCAGGATAACCGCGCCATTTGCCGGCGCCATCACGGCCCGTAATATCGATACAGGCGATCTCATCGTTGCCGGCTCCGGCAGGGAACTCTTCCACCTCGCTCAAACGGGAAATCTTCGTGTGTTCGTGCAGGTTCCCCAGACGATGGCCCGAGGCATCCGGTCCGGCCAAACTGCCGACATGACTGTTTCTGAGCTTCCCGGCCGGACGTTTAAACCCAGGGTGATCCGTACCGCTGGTGTCATGGCGCCGGACTCAAGAACTCTCCTTGTAGAACTTGAACTCAATAACCCGAAGGGGGAGATCATGGCGGGAGGTTATGCCCAGATATGCTTCACCGAGGTGAAATTGGAGGCGGCGCTGACGCTTCCGGCAAACACAATCCTGTTTCGCCAGGAAGGACCGCAGGTGGGTATCGTACAGCCTGATGGCAAGGTTGAGCTTCGCGCCGTGAAACTCGGGCGTGATTTCGGACAAACGATTGAGATACTGGCTGGCGTGAATCTCAGTGACCGGGTCATCATGAACCCCTCGGACTCGCTTGCTAACGGTGTGGCAGTGTCCGTTGCTCAGACCGTGAAAAAGGAGAAGATCCGATGAAGACAATTCAGCGTTTCATTTATCTCCTGGCGACTACCCGCCGGATGGCTATCTTTGCGGCGCTCATGATGTCGACAATTGCAATGACGATAAACGGTTGCGCAGTCGGCCCGGACTACCGGCGCCCTGAGGCTACAACTATCCCTGCAGCGTACACCGGTATTTCCGATGAGTGGAAGATTGCCGTCCCCCAGGCGCACCTTCCCAAAGGCAACTGGTGGGAAATTTTCGGCGATCAGGAGCTAAATCGCCTGGAGGCCGAGGCCGCCGAGGCTAATCAGGACCTCAAGGCAGCTTACGCTCGCTTCAACCAGGCCCGTGCCGTTGTTGATGTGGCACGCTCTGCTTTCTTTCCCCGCCTGAGCGCCTCTTTCCTGCCAATGGAGCAGCGCGACTCCGATAACCGACCCGTCGGAGGGAGGCCGGGTCAGATCTACGACACTTTCACGGTACCTTTTGACTTGAGCTATGAGTTTGATCTCTGGGGGCGGGTGCGGCGCACCGTCGAATCCGCATCGGCTCAGATGCAGGCCAGCGCGGACGATGTCGAATCGGTGAGACTTGCCATTCAGGCAGAAGTGGCAGCCGACTATTTCGCTATCCGCGCTCTGGATTCAGACAAGGCCTTGCTCCTCTCAAGCATCAAAATCTTCCGCAAATCCTTCGAACTGGTGCGTAACCGAAGAGCGGGCGGCATGGTCTCTGACCTTGATGTGGCGCAGGCAGAAACCGTCCTTGAGAACACGGAAGCTCAGTTGCCCGACAACGCACTGCAGCGGGCAAAATTCGAGCACGCGCTGGCCGTGCTGACCGGTAAGAGTGCATCGCTTTTCCGCGTGCCGGAGCGTCCGCTCGACCTTAAAACTCTCGTTGTTCCGCCAGATTTACCTTCGGAGCTGCTTGAGCGGAGGCCTGATATCGCCGCCGCCGAGCGTCGTATGGCGGCAGCTAATGCCAGCGTAGGCGTGGCTACGGCAGCGTTTTACCCGACAGTTAAACTCATCGCATCAGCCGGATTCCAAACCGGAGATCTGAACGCAAACAGAAATGCGAGCGACCTGTTCGTGTGGCCGAGTAACTTCTGGGCCGTCGGCCCATCCGTGACGCTGCCATTGTTCCAGGGAGGGCAGCTCATCGCCGGCCTTAACCAGGCAAAGGCTGTCTACGAGGAAACGGTGGCTCGTTATCGCCAAACCGTGCTTACCGCTTTTGCGGACGTGGAAAACAATCTCGCGGCTGAGTATCTGCTGGCCGCCCAACATGATAAGTTGTTAGCAGCATCGAAGGCTGGGCGCAGACAACTGGAAATAGCCAATAATCGATACGATGCAGGCCTCGTGACGTATCTTGACGTGGCAATTGCCGAAAACACCTCGCTCGGGATCGAACGGTCCGCTACTCGCCTGCGCGGCCAGCAACTGGTGGCAGTCGTGTCACTGATCAAATCACTTGGCGGCGGCTGGCAGAGAACTAATAGTAATGGTGGAGGGCTGTAGTGAAGATCCAGCGACATTATTCGAAGATGCTATTAAGTGACTAAAGGCCTCAAAAACAAGGCTTACAGCAAGGACAGGAGACCAGACTACGGCGACTGGTAAAGAGGAATAAATGTTTTATATGCAATCATTTTCTATCATGGAAGTGGCTAATATTACGTTTTTTAAAAAACCAAACAGAGAATCATTCGAGGTTATTGTGGATATCTAATACATACTGTTTTACAGGAATAGAACTTGATTATCAACTATCACGTAGAAGGTACGATAGGATTGCTATGAGCATGGATAAAATCAATAAAATAAGGGTTATTAAGAAGAAGTCTACGTTTAAGAAATCAGCTTTGAAATGGTATTATAGAATGTTATTTCTTTCCATGTTTCAATTGGTTATCAACAAATCAAAACAGGAACAAGGGTTATAGATAACCACTTAAAAGCAAGTACAATTCCTATTTGCTCAAAAGTATTGATAACAGGAAGATTTTAATGAGAATTTCTGTAAAAAACCAGCAAATAACATAAATATGTTTCACTTCTTTTTATAATATTCCGGATACAGTTTCTTTGCACACTCCGGACAAATGCCATGGGAAAAATCTGCTGCAGAATGTTCGCTTATGTATGTTTCCATCTGTTCCCAGTATCCTTTATCGTTGCGTATTTTCTTGCAGGAAGAGCAGATAGGGAGTAATCCGCTTAACAGCTTGACCTTGGAAAGCGCTTTCCTGAGTTCAGCAATGAGCCTTTCCCGTTCATCCTCTAATTGCCTGCGCATTAACGCCAAGCCGATGCTTGCACTGAGCCCCTCAAAAAAATGGATCATATCAAGTGTAAAGCAATCTTTTTTCCTGTCATTTAATTGAAGCAGGCCAACGATCTCCCGATCTGCACGGATAGGAATCAGTGCCACGGAAAGGAAGCCTTCGTGGATGCAGCGGTTCCGAGGATGAAGTCTTGGATCCTGGTCAACGGGGACGTCTAACAGTGGAAATGAATTGTTTGTCCAGCAGCTCCCGCCTGTTGTGAATAGCGGATTTGCCGGATCAGTCTTTCCGGAGATTACAAGGCCGCATGTACATTCAAGACTATAGTTGCCATTCTCATCCCTGCAAACTCCGCCATCCAGGTCACGGACAGTCAAAGTATTTTCCACAAGCAGGAAATCATCCGAAAAACCTTCCTGCACAAAATACGGAAAGTCATCGCCGCTTCGGAGACGAATCCCTATGGCTTCAAATCCTGTTTCCCGTTTAATTACAATGAGAATACGTTTAATCGCATCGGTCAAAGCAGATGAGTCGTTAAGAATACCCAGAATTTCAGCTGTAAGACGCTGGCGACGTTCGGCCTGCTTACGATCAGTGACATCGAGTATAACGCCCACAAGACCGCTTACATTTCCGTATTCATCTGTAAAGGTTGCCTTATTGAAAACTACATCGTGCAAAGTCCCGTTTGCATATCTTATCTGTGCTTCATAAACCTGGACACCCGGATGGTCAAATAATTCCTGGTCTGTCTTTTTATAAACATCGGCCAATTCATTCGGGGAAAGATCGTAAACTGTTTTCCCTAATATTTCCTCCTTGAGTATACCCATATAGGCTGCAAAGGCATCGTTGCATCCCGTATATTCCCCTTTAATGTTCTTATAAAAGATAGGATTAGGAATTGTATCGATTAATGTTTCGAGAAACAAAAAGTGTTTTCGCAGTGTATTTTCCGTGTTCTTAAGGGCGGTGATGTCAATGGAAAAACCAATGACACCCGTAATATCACCCTTTTCATCCCAATGGGGTATCTTGTCGGTTTTAACCCAGGCTACCCCGTTAGGTGTTACCATGGATTCTATTATGTCTCTTTTTGGAATTCCTGCTGCTATAACCTCCTTGTCATCTTTCCAGTATTTATCTGCCAGGTCCGGAAAAAGCTCAAAGCAGCTTTTTCCTTCCATCTGTTCTACTGTCATGCCTGAAGCTTGGGCTATCGCCCGGTTTACCCGGATGAACCTGTTTTCGGTATCTTTGAAGAAGATCATTGCAGGAACAGCATCGAATATGATCTTCTGCTCTTCCTTCTGTTGTCTTAACAGTTCCGCCGCCCGTTTGAGCCCGGTTTTTTCTTTTTCCAGTTCAGCAACCCGCCGGCGTAATTTTTCGAGTTCTTTGTTCAGTTGCTTTCCTGCCTTACTCTCATCTTCCATTGTGCACACCTCAATGATTATTGATATGAGCATACAATATTTTAGATATAATTGCCTTTGAGAATTTTGGTTAATTTTGAATATCATTTAAAATATTGTATGCCCATGAAAATCACCTGATACTATCGTATACATGTCAAAATAATGGACATACCAATGCATACAAAGTAGGCTCTTTTTTTGCAACCGTTAAAGGATAGCCCCGATAACTGATTGAAATTACAGCGACTCAATAAAGGCACAGATCTTGCTTATATATCCTGTATAGATATTATTGATACTTTATAGAGGAGGAAATATGGGACAGAAGGTTTTTAAAAACAGAAATATGATGAGCCTTACAGGATACTATCCAACCCGTGAAGCATATGAAAGCGGTCTCCTTGTCTCTTCCTTTAACGAATCTGCCGGTGCAGATCATCGCACATTGAAAACCTCCTGGGCCACGTCTCCTAAATGCCACGTTAATCAATCTGTGTGTGAGTTCCAGGATTACTGCAACCACCTTTACTATATTAACGACAGGTGCGACTGTGCGTCTGTTTGGAAAAAAACGACAGGCCTTGTCATAGCGACATCCGCATAACCGTAAAGCATAAGGTGCACAGACATTCTTTGCATTATGCTTTTTTATGATATAATTTACGAACGTAGTCTTTATGGAGGTACATTATGAAAACAGGAAACGTTTCACAAAACACCATGTCTTTTCAGCAGGCAAAGTCAATACGTGAGGACAAGGCTGCTCACAAGAGAGAACCGGACAAAGCCGCAGGGGACAAGGTAGACCTCTCAGCAAAGAGACTATCTGCTATGTCAGCTCCTGTTGCGTCCCATGTGGAAGCGCTTGAACTGATCAAGAGTATCGATTTTAGCCAGGCTAAAGGTGCTGACTTGATCTCGAAAGATGGTCAGGCCAAAATCATGGAGCTCCTGCAGGCCTGAGCCACCTTTGTCCGGTTGGAGTAAGTCAATAATAACAATAGAATGAGAATTATAAAAATACTGTCTGTTTTTCTTATAATATGTCCGTTTTTATTTGCATGTTTTATCTTCTCCTGCAGCAAGAAAGAGCCTGATCCGCCAAAGCCTCTTCAGGTGAAGGTTGAATTGCCGCCCCCTAAACCGCCTGAGCCTCCCAAAAAAGACTTACAAGCAGTTAAAGAAGCACCAAAACTGAAGGAAACTGAAAAAAAGATACTCAAGAAAAAAACACAAACCCAAAAGCCGAAAGCACCCGTGACACCTCATGCCCACTCGCAGACAGCCAATCTTGACATGCTCAACCGTAATTTTAAAACATACCATTTGAACGTATGGGCCTCAGAATGCAGCAATGGGGGAATCCTTTTGAATGGTTATGTGAAAAGCGAAAAAGAGAGAGATGATGCCCTGTCCCTCGCACAGCTGTATAGCCGGAACATCACGGACATGGTCAACATTGTTACGGTCTACGATACCAGCATTCCCGCCGGCAAACGCCAACATCAACCCTACCCTTTTTCCAGTTCAAAATAGCAGAAACTACAGGGCCGATCATTAGAAGCTTCTATCAGCCCCTTTTATTTTCAATGTTTACCCCGATTTATAACCCTTAAATTCGATATTTCCATGTCCGCAGTGGAGAGTTTACGAGAATACACTTATCTTTTATCTTTACATAATATTTCGTATAGTTTTTCATTAACGCTATTTGGTGGAATTGGTTCCCACCTTCCTTCGGAAAGTGAACGCGTGTATGAGTCTATAATATTTCCTGCCGGTGTGTAATTGGCGAGGGAGAGTGGACATGATTTTTTTGTGTTGCAATTATAAGCAACGAGGCCGAGAGTATAACTTAAGTTTTCATAATCTTCTTTATAAACCCCTCCCTGCTTTAACTTTTTTATACGGTCTTGTTTCCCTTCTTTAGAAAATACTATTTTTTCCCATGCTTTTATAATTCCCCTTTCACCGAAAGTAATGCTTTCCTTGTCGTAATAATATTTGTTGCCGTCTGCATTTGACTCGTAATGTATCCACTCTGCCCCGTTTACTGCTGCATGACTAACCAGCAGCAAACAAATAATAGAGACCAACAACATGAAGTGTTTAATGATTCCCCCTTATACTTTCATTGTACCAAAACATTGAAAAAAGTAAACCAAAACATTGTTAATTATCTTACACTCTGATTATCAGTAAAGGGTATTTACAAGAGAACAAAACCCCCGCCTATTTCTAAGCGGGGCCTTGTGTGTATTAGAATTTCCTTTTGCTAAAAAGATTTGAAAAAAACGGACACTAGAACATGCAGAGGGAATTCTCAGCCAGCCAAAAGGTTAATTGACCAGCTTCCTCTAAATTAGTGTTGAGTGTAAATGGCAGAGCTCGTAATCGAAATTCCTTTAGCTGCTCATCAAACTTTTGTACGTCTGTGGTATGATATATCAGAACAGCCTCTTTGCAATCTTTGGCATAAGCATAGACAATAGCCTGATTAATATCAGTATTGCTTGGAGTCTCATGTGTTTTGTATTTTGTGTCCATGACACATCGGAATGCCCTTCTTATAGAGAGAAGAGTTTACTTTTAGAGCGGAGGTTATGATGGGCCAGAAAATAATAGGTGTCGTAGCGGTAATCATCGGTATTATGGCAATGAGCGTTGCCCATGGACAGCAGCCGGACCTTGATGCCCAGGTTTCCCGTTTCCTCAATAATGCCCGGGTCTCCTGGAATTATTTGAATGTACCCTATGAAGACGGAAAGATCCTCCACGACCTTGTCCTCAAGGGCAACTTTAAGCATATTCTGGAAGTAGGCACCTCAACAGGCCACTCGACAATCTGGCTGGCTTGGGCTGCTGCAAAAACAGGTGGCAGAGTAACTACCATCGAGATCGACAAGGACCGGTACGAGGCCGCGCTGGATAATTTCAAGAAGGCTGGTGTTGTCCAGTACATCGATGCCCGTCTTGGTGACGCACATGATCTTGTGCCTGCCCTGAAAGGCCCCTTTGATTTTATTTTTTGTGACGCTGATAAAGACTGGTATATTCAGTATTTTCGAGATTTGGAAGGGAAGATAAGCCTCAATGGATGTTTTACCGCCCACAATGTGTTGGGATGGAGTTCTGATGGTAAAAAATTCGTTGAATATGTTAAACGCGATTCGAAGTTCAGGACATATATCGAACGGGGTAGCGGGGAAGGCATCTCAGTAAGCTGCAGGATTACGAAGTAGGAAACACGTTGACTATCTACGACAAAGGCTGCAAAAATCAACAAACTCCCTCTCCCAGTTTCTTGCCGGTATCGATAATTACATAGTTTCTTGCTGAACATGGGGGGGTGGGGAAGAAGTGGACCCCATAGAATATAATGTGGGAAGTATAGAAAGTATGAATTCCGTACATTCCGAACATTTCTTACTTTGCTATCTATACCCCTTAAGTTTTCACCCCTCTCCCGGTAGTATGTAGATGTTGAGTATTGTTGTAGCTGGTGTTGATGAGAGATGAAAAGGAAGATGTGTCTATCATAAAGCAAGTCTTAGGCATATTATGAAGAACTGCTGATTGCGGGAATTAATAAACTGCTTGGCTTGAAAGCCCAGGAGGCTAACATAATAGCTTGTACAGTTTTCGTGGAGCGGTCAAAAAGTTGAGAAACAAACCCTGAAAGTGTTACAATAAATTGGTGTAGGATAGCGAACATTCTATCTCTTTCGGCACACTTTTTACAGCTGATATAGCAAAGGAGGAAAACCCAACATGGAGATACCTCAATTCGAAAACGAGGAGCTTCGACCATATATCGAGTTTATGGTGAACCTGTTCAGGAGAACTGATGGATTCTGGTTTCTCGGGGTAGAACACACCTATGGCTACGATGCTGCGATCAAGATGAACGAAGAAGTGTGGCACAGAATGGGGAAGATTATGACCC
>CAYMTB010000108.1:1369-11512 GCA_964393225.1 uncultured Syntrophorhabdaceae bacterium | reverse complement strand
CCTGTTTTATGTCTTTCAGCAGCAATCCTAAGGTTTGATCGACTTCATAGTTCGTGCCTACGAAAATAAAGCCTCCGCGCTCTGTCAGCGGATTTGAATCATCAAGAACAATCCTGGTTTCGGGACTTCTCTTCTTGTTCATATCAGAGAGGATTCTGGTAAAGATGTCCTCCTCATCCCTGTGAACACGCAATTTCCCTCCGGAATCACGCGCAGTTTTCTCGATAAGGCCGGCCATGAATAATCCATACTTTTCTGCCGGCCAGTTCAGTATCATCTCCCCGGCTTTTTCAAAGAGAGTATTTAGCAACTGGTTGCGCCTTTCAAGAACCTGCTTGCCCGCCATCCCCTTAAATTGGATGAGCTTACGGTTAAATTCGTCTGCAATAGCCGAAGTACGGGCTGTATAAAGTCTGTCAGCCTCCGAGGCAATTTCTTCCTTTTTGATATTCATGAGTGAGGCGGCATGCTTTTTTGCTGTTTCAATAATATTTGCAGCTTCCTTCCTGGCCCCGGATAAAACTGATTCACGGATCTTTTCTATGCCCATAATCTTACGATACCTCTTTTCTCACCGGCCAAGGGTTCCAAGAACAATCGGCTGAGTAAGAAATACAATAAAAAGAACTGTTGCGAGAAGCGCAACAACCGCATATGTCTCGACAAATGCCGGGAACAGGATTGCCTTTCCGGCAGCCTCAGGCCTTCTTGCAAGGAGTGCTGCGCCTGCTGCAGCCGCCTCCCCCTGTTTGACAGCAGAGATCAGCTGGGCTATGCCGTCAGCGAGTCCAACAAAAAAGAGCGCTAAACCGGTTCCGAGACTGACCTTGATGTTTGAACCGCCGATGAGCCCTGTCTGGGTCATTATGAGGATGGCAGCGATGAACCCGTAAAATCCCTGTGTACCCGGCAGGGCCAATAAAACCAGCATCCTGCCGAAAAGTTCAGGTTTCTCCCGAAGAACCCCGGCAATCTGATGCGATGCAATGGCTATCCCCCACGCCGAACCGGCTCCAGCCAGGCCAAATGCTAATCCCGCTCCTCCGTAACACAAACCTCGTCCAAGCTCAATCATCAATTCAGGCGACATCTTCTCTCCTCCATTGTACGTTTTTATAAAATAACATCATTTACCGGCTTTTTTCATGATACAGACGGGTGAGTCAAATTCAAGGGGCTGAAACGGTCTCGCGCCTCCTTCATAAAACCTGCCGAAGAACTCAACAAAGATAAGTCTCATTGAGTGGACAAATGCCCCCAGCGCGCTGATAAGAAAATTAAACAGATGGCCCGCCAGAAGCACGGCAACAAAAAGAACCATTCCCACATACGGGATATCCCTGAGCATGCCCGCCATAAGATTGAACGTCATGGCAACAATGGATGTGGTAAGGCCAAGGGCAAGCAGACGGCAATACGAAAGTGTATCACCGATAAAAGCCGTGATGCCGTAACTCCCCATAATCCCGTATAGACTGACGAATCCCCCTGCGATCTTCCCTATGGGACTCTTGATATCCCTCCCCTGGGTAAGTATCAGTCCGATTGCGCCTGCCGCAAAAAGCCACAACCCTGTATTAAAAATCCTCGCGGGGATATCGCAGAACAGTTTTGCCGACAGCACCAGCACACCGGTGAGAGTCACGATCCAGCATACGCCATCCGAGAAAGCTCCCATCCAGTCCCTGGCTCTGATGGCACCGTACATTTTGAGAATGATGCCGAAGAACTGGTTTACCACCCCGATGCCAAGGGCGATCAGGAGGGCCACAATGGTTTTATCTATGGGGTCGAGGGCAAGCGATTTCTGCTGAAGCACTTGCAGGATATTCCCCTGTCCAAGGTATTCAGGTTTATAGAGGTCTCCGAACCAGGACCCGGTCAGGGCTCCAAAAATCACACTGCTTATCCCACCGTACAAGAGCATACGTGTCAAATTGTTCGCACCCTGGTAGGCCTTTGTCTTCGCATTCAAGTATGCGCCCAGTATAACAAGCATAAGACCATAACCCACATCGCTGAAGCAGATTCCGAAGAAGAGGTAAAAGTTGACCTGCATAAAAGGCGTCGGATCAAAGTTCCTGTATGGTGGAAGGCCGAACATCTCGGTAAGAAGCTGAACCGGTTTCAGCAGGTTTGGCAGAGAGATACTCACCGGCACGTCTTCATCCGGGGACGGGTCCTGTATGGTAACCGTAGATTCAGGGAAATCCTTATTTATCATGCCAATAAAAGTGTCCGTGTCTTTCAGCCTTACATATCCGCTCAATAGATAGACCCATTTCCCGTGCACGCCTTTCTTTGCAGCATCCTGTCTGTTACGGATATTCGTCCAGTATGCTTTAAGAATCTGCAGGGACCTGCGGCCTTCACCAGCACGTTGACCTGCAACAAGAAGCTTCACTTTTTCTGCTACTTCCGCTACCTGACCACGGTATTTTTCAAGATCTCCTTCCAGTTCCAGCATACGGTCTACGATCCTTTCCCTGCGTTTCGGGAGCTGGATTTCTTCGAACCCGATATCAGAAAGGGCTTTTCGTATATCCTCGGCATCATTTTTAAGGAAGGCAAATACCATTCTGACGCGCCCATTCGCCTGCTTTTCTGCTGCATTCGAAGTATCATACCTATGGTTGCTGTCTGAGAACGCGCCGGGTCTTACCTCTTCCCATGCTACATCTGTCCACGGTTCTGCTGCAGGTTTGAGCTGAACAAGGTTTTTTTCCGGCACATACCCGATTACCATGCTGACACGGGTTGGCGAGAAAAAATCTGCAAGATCAAAGGGGATATCTGAAATAGGACCAAGCTCTTTCATCTCATTCTCAATCTCATTAATCACCCTCTCGGAACGTCGGTAAATCTCATCCAGTTCGCTCACATAACGGTAATTGTCCTCAAGGCTATATTCGCTACAGACTTTATCAATTTCTTTCCGCGATGTTACAAGGGGAAGCGGCGTCAGGCTTTTAATAAAGCTCTCCTGTTCAGGAGAAAAAACATTCATAAGATTCAGGATGAAATCAATTTTATAAAGACTATTATCTTCCTCTTCCGTGGGTGCTTCATAGCTCTTGAATGGAACGTCTTCTTCAAGTGAATCCTTGATGTCTATAATCTCCATCACGCCCATGTTGTTGATAGCCTTTACCAGACGATTATTTGTCTCCTTCGGGCTTACTATTGTTACTCTCTTTATAGGCTCGATAGCCATATTATCTTTTTCCTATAATTTGCTTAATCTGGCAACGATTCGTTCCGTTTGCGCCTCAAGGACATCATCAGAAATGCAATTCAGTGCCTCGAGCGATTCTTCCAAATCCCTCTCTGCCTCAGACAATGCAGTCCTGTAAGCTTCTTCAGCCTTTTTCTGAAATTCGGCAATCTTGCCATTCATCTCTTCAATTATTTTTTGATGATAGGCAGTAATTTCTTCTTCGTATGTCTTTTCTAATTGCTTCGCTTCCGTGCGGGCATAGGCAGTTATTGATTCAGCCTCGTTCTCAAGGTTTACGACATCTTTGACTAACATCACCATTGATACTCCTCACAAAAAAAACTGAATAATTTTTAAATTGTTAGCACCAGACTTAACGGAAATGACTTTTATTACCATTTGAAACTTTTTATCCTATATTAAATGCTTATTGGCTGTCAAGATTATTATCAGGGGTTTTACCTACCATCTCATACTTTTCGAAGCAATAAATCAGGGAATCCCTGATTGAGGTTTTTGCTGTGTTTTTGTCTTTTCATACCCATTCATTTGATTTTCATACTTTTCGAAGCAATAAATCAGGAAATCCCTGATTGAGGTTTTGCTGTATTGCTCGTATTATTATAAGCATAAGGGCTTCAAATCAATAGAAGCCTGAAAGGAGGTTTAAAATGACTTTGAATGCGTCATTTCTCATCTTGCCGTGGTACACCTGGTGGGCAATAATTATTGGTTTTTTTGTTACAAAGATAATCTTCATCTGGTTTGCCATGAAGGGTTAAAACGCCGGGCAAGCCTTTAATTTTGACCAGGGTACCTTCAAACACCCCTCTTCAGTCTTGTATTTTAAGTCTGACAATGTATTTCTAAATTTAACTATCAAAACTCCAGGTTTTTTCGTTTACTGCAGCAAGAAGCGAGACTTGTAAAACTTTGTTCTGTTGAAAGTACTGCCGGTTTTCTGTTAACTTAATTTAAATCTAAATTGAAACACAGGAATGCTTGAAGAATGCACAATTTTTTTGATCTCACCCTGAATGACCTCGAAACAGCAATAAGCGCCCTCGGGAAGGAAAAATACCGGTCACGCCAGTTATACAAGTGGGTCTACAATAAGGGCATATATGATTTTAACGAAATGACAAATGTCCCGAAAAGTCTTCGTTTGGTTTTCGGTGATATGTTTGACACGGTACTCCCTGAGATAAAAGAAGTGTTTTTCTCTCAGGATGGATCAATCAAATTTGCATTCCTCCTTAAAGACGGCAATGTGGTGGAAAGCATATTTATGCCGGAAGAAAAAAGAGACACGCTGTGCATATCAACACAAATAGGCTGCAGGATGGGTTGTAAATTCTGTGTAACAGGAAAAATTGGATTCATTAGAGATCTCACCACATCGGAAATTGTAGGACAACTCATAGCGGTTAAACAATACCTCGAAAATGGTGCAAGCCCAACAAATACCCCTAAAATCGTTTCCCTGACAGGGGAGAGACAGGGGAGATTGATTGCCAAAAAGGAGTTAAGGGAATCGTCTGAAAAATTGATCACAAATATTGTCTTCATGGGTATGGGAGAACCGGTTGACAATCTGGACAACGTGATGCGTGCGCTCGACATATTAAAAGACCCCCTTGGTCTCGATTATTCCTACCGCAAAATCACCCTTTCGTCTGTCGGATTGATTGACGGGCTGCACTTGATAAAACCTAAAGTGGCCGGCATCGCTATATCGCTTAATGCTGCAGACGACGAAAAAAGGTCATACCTCATGCCGATTAACAGACTCTACCCCATAAGGTCTATTCTGAATTTTGTGAAATACTTTAAGGGAACCAACAGGACGAGAATCACATTTGAATATATTTTAATCAAGGGTTTCAACGATTCGCTCGAAGACGCAAAACAGCTTTCAGAAATCCTGAAAGGTATTAAATGTAAAATAAATCTTATCCCTTACAATGAGTCTCCCTATCTCGAATTTAAAACCCCGGATGCTGAAACAATAGAGCTGTTTCAGGCACACCTTATGAGCAGGTTTTTTACGACCATAATAAGGAATTCGAGGGGACAGGATATCGGCGGGGCATGCGGACAACTGGGGATGAGATATTTAAAGACAGAAGCATAGAGGGGTAGAGGGTTTGAGGGTTGGCTATACATCTAACCCTCCAAACATCCAAATCTTCCAATCTTTGCCGCTATTCACTAACGACTATTCACTGAATTTAATGGAGGATAATAATGAAAGGCATACTTCCGGTTTATAAGGATTCGTTTTTTTGCGGATTCAACAGGGAAGATGGATTAAAGCTTCAGATGATGTACAAAAATGGCATTGTATTCTGTGACGTGAACCTTGACAACCGTTTTGAGGGTTATACAGATGTTTTGCACGGCGGGATGATTTTTGGTATTCTGGATGTCATCATCTGGTATGTGATTTTTATGGAAACACAAAAAATAGGTATGACAAGACAAACAGAGATGGAGTTTTTTAAACCTGTTATGTGCGGCAGCAACTACATTGCCAAAGGCCAGTTTCTGAGAATTGAAGAAAGGGACATCCATGCAACGGCATGGATGGAAAATGATCAGGGCGAGATTTGCGCCAGGGTAGATGCCCTCTTCAGAGAAGCAAGGGATTTGCCGTTAGATCATTTCATCAATAAATTTGACTTCAGCCGCACCGACCCAGAGATCGAGAAGCATTTTATGTCGCTGCTTGCTTAAAAGCACGAAGTTCCGCCTCCACAGTTTCCATCAATCTGTTAATCCCTTCCTTCTTAAGGCACGATATGGAGACAGCATTATACCGCTCTTCAATGTTCCGGATAATCCCGTTATCCATTCTGTCAATTTTATTAAAAACTATTAGTCTTTTCTTCTCTTCGAGATGAAGGGGGGTGATTAAATCTTCAACAATATGGATTCGTTCTTCGAAGTCCGGTGAGCTGATATCCACAAGGTGCAGGAGGAGGTCGGCATCTTCGAGTTCTTCCAGGGTGGCGATAAAGGCCTTGAGGAGAACGTTGGGTAAATCTCTTATAAAACCCACTGTATCGGTTATTATAATGTTTTTTCTCTCAGGATATTTGACGAGCCTCGTGGTCGGGTTTAAGGTGCTGAATGATTTATCCTCAACCTCCACATTGCTCTTTGTGAGGAGATTGAGCAATGTCGATTTGCCGGAGTTCGTATAGCCGATAATTGATATAATCGGGGTTTCCGAGCCTCTCCTCTTCTGTCTCTTTTTATCCCGCACTTTTCTGATTTCAATAAGTTTTTTTTCCAATAGGCCGATCTTTTCCCGGATCCTCCTTCTATCAACCTCAAGTTTCGTCTCTCCGGGACCTCTTCCCCCGATACCGCCCATCAATCTTGAAAATGCCGTATTCCTTCCTACAAGCCTCGGAAGGATATATTTGAGCTGAGCCAGCTCTACCTGTATCTTTGATTCGTTTGTTCTGGCCCGCTGCGCGAATATATCGAGTATTAACTGATTTCTGTCTATGACCTTTAAATCGGTAATGGACGAGATATTCCCTATCTGACCCGGCGTCAGTTCCTCATCAAAAACAAGAAGTTCTGCCCCCAGCTGCTGACTTTTCATAATAATCTCTTCTATTTTCCCTTTGCCGATAAGATATTTCGGATTTAACTCCTTTGGTCTCTGTATAACTACGTCTACAACAGAGATGCCTGCGGAATAACAGAGGTCTTTAAGCTCCGACATGTGGTCATCAATATTCTTACCTATCCTTGGAAGAACAACGCAAACAAGTACGCACCGCTCCTGATCTTTATTCACGATATAATATCTTCCTCTGGCCTTTACAAATTCATTCTCCAGGGCTGTTATAAACTCCATAAAATCAATATGGAGTTCCTGTATGCTTATTGGACCGATGCATTCCCATATCCTGCCTTTCTGATCATCAGGCATGAGGTGGCCTATGTGTATCGTTTCGCCCGTACCCCCTCTACCCTCTGTCAGACAGGCTAAAAGGTCAAACTGCAGCATTGCAAGGTCATTAAGGTCTTCCTTGGAGAGAAGCTCACCATTCAGATGGGTATGTATAAACCGCACACCTCTGAATCGAGCCCTTCCAACCCTTTCCGTGGAAAGTGGAGGTATCACAATGCCACCCTTTTCCCCGACAATGACCGATTCAATGCCTCCTCTCCTGTTAATGAGAAGTCCAACCTGTCTTGAAATTTCATGGGAAATCTGTACGATGTTTTTTGCCAGATCAATTGAAATAATTGATGATGGATCTACTCTTTTTTTGTAAAGACTTAAGAGCCTTCTTCTGGTTAAATGATCAAGTCCCTGGGTGTTACCGAGTATTTCTATCGAAGTCTCCCTTTTTTGGCAGCGGATAGCGTTTAGCGTATAGCGTATAGTATTAAAGACTGACAATCATGAAGCAAAATGGAAAATGGAAAAAGTTTAAAACCTTTCACCTTTCTCATTTTACCTTTCACTCTTTGTGCTATCAGTCATGAGTTTTTTCCCTCTACGCTTCACGCTATACGCTATACGCTATATATTGCTGGCAAGCAAATCCATGTCAATTTCCATGCTGGCTGCAAACTGGACACTGTCGAGAAGTATCATGACGCGCTCTTTGCCTTCAAGTTCTTTCTCAAATATACCGCTCAGGCCTTTAAAAGGACCATCCTTAATTAATATTTTTTCACCTTTCCGAAAACCCTTCTTCTGAATAGTTGCCACGCCATCCACAAGCCTGGACCTTATGAAATCTATCAGTCCATCCTGAATAGGGATAATTTTACTCCCAAAGTGAACAATGGTTTTTACACCCCTTGTATATTTTACAAGCCGGAATTCATCTACGGGATGAAACTTTACAAAAATATAATTAGGAAACATCTGCTCAACGACTTCAACGAGACGGCCATTTTTGTACTTTCTCAATTTCAGTTTTGGTGCAAGCACTTCAACGCCGCCACCAGCAAGGTTTGAAGCAGCTCTGTCTTCGTTCCTCGGTTTTGTATTTACTGCAAACCAATATTTCATTCTCCTATAATAGTATTAACCGGACAAATTATCAATACAAAGACGGTTCATCGGAAACATTTGTATTCCTTCAGCGGACGCCCTAAAAACATCTTGACATATTTAAGAAATTTTTAATAAAATCGACTAATGGAGATAAAAATCCTTGGATGTTACGGCAACTCGGTAAATAATTTTAGAACTACCTCCTACCTTATTAATGAATCATTGTTATTAGATGCCGGCACAGTAACAGAGCCTCTTGATGATAAGCAATTAAAAAAAATCAAGCACGTACTGATAAGCCACACCCATCTCGACCATATAAAAGACCTGGTATTTCTTGTCGATGAACTGGTAATGATGGGAGAGTTCAACATTGACCTGATAAGCGTAAAACAAATTCTTGAAATTATTTCAGACAATCTTTTCAACAACCGGCTGTGGCCTGATTTTACTGTCATCCCTTCTGAAAAGAATGCTATCATAAAACTTCACGAGATTGAACTGGAACAGTATACAGAAATAAATGGCATTACTGTAAAACCAGTATTGATGACACATACCGTATATACGGTCGGATACGTCATTAAAGAAGGGGACAGAGGATTTATGTTCACCTCCGATACGGGTCCCACAAAAAGATTCTGGGAGGTGGTTCAGGAAGAAGAGGGGATCGAATTTATCATAGCCGATGTATCGTTCCCGAATCGCTTGGAATCACTGGCAAAACTATCGGGGCACATGACGCTGTCAATGCTCCTTGATCACCTGGACAGATATGGCCTTGGCAAAATGCCCATTTACATAAACCATATAAAGCCTATCTTTTTTGATGAAATATTCAGTGAGCTGTCTTTGTCGGGAAGAAAGAATATTCAAACATTGGAGCAGGGCAGTGTATTAAAATTGTGAAGTTACCAAAGGGGGATCCAATCAAAAAAATTGTTTTATGCTGCTTATTTTTATCATTAATTTTTTATGCTGAGCTGGCCATTGGTCAAACCTCTTTTGAAAAAGGCCTTAAAGATTTTCAATCTGAAAATTACGAAGAGGCTCTTGACTATTTTCATGATGCCATAAAAAGTGAACCCACATCGACAACCGTATCCTTTTATCTCGGCATGACATATAAACTAATTGAAAAGAATAAAGAAGCGGTCCCTTACCTGAGAAATGCAGTAACATATACTCCGAGAATTAAGGAAGCCCTTGTAGAACTGATAGATGCACTTTACCAGACCGATCAGTTGGATGAGGCGATAAAATGGATAGAGGTTGGCGAAAAAGAAGGTATTTCTCCCGGGAAGATTCAGTTTCTCAAGGGTCTCATACTTTCCAAGCAGAATAAAAACCTTGAAGCCATTACCGCCTTTGAGAAGGCAAAAGA
Source organism: uncultured Syntrophorhabdaceae bacterium (assembly GCA_964393225.1). Taxonomy (GTDB): domain Bacteria; phylum Desulfobacterota; class Syntrophorhabdia; order Syntrophorhabdales; family Syntrophorhabdaceae; genus MWEV01. The sequence continues at coordinate 1,879 of CAYMTB010000108.1, read as the reverse complement.
GTATGACAGTTCCCTCAGCCAATCTGTTGAGTTCCAGGTTGCCACCGCATACATGAAAGAAGGAAAACATAAAGAATCTCAACAGAGGTTCAGGGCGGCCCTGACGCTCGATCCTTACAGCGATATCGGAACATATGCAAGAGATTATGAAAACCTGCTTTCGGATAAGCTGGACAGAGAAAGACCGTTCAGGTTTACAGTAGGCCTCGGCTATAAATACGATACCAATGTAAGCGCAAGACCGACATCCGGCCCTACTGTTGATAACCCTTCCATTTCTCCTCAGTTCACCGGCCAGGAAGACTTTGCATTAAATATGACCGCCCGTATTACCTATGTTGCACCCTTCTCATTCAAAGAGGCCTATAACCTTTCCGTTCAATACGCAATATATGCAGACCGTTATAACCGTAGAGATGATTATAATTTAATGCAGCAATCTCTTATTTTTAACCCGGGATATAATTTTTCAAAATTCACGCTCACCATGCCGGTTATGTTCGCCCTTAC
>CAYMTB010000108.1:0-1269 GCA_964393225.1 uncultured Syntrophorhabdaceae bacterium | reverse complement strand
ATGGCCAACAACTTCATAAATAGCCCCGTTAACTGGCTCAAAAACAGCGGGTATATGAAAATGCTGTCTGTAAATCCGACAACACGGTTTATGTTAACCGAAAATAGCATAGGCGAGGTTTCCTTCGGATATCTGAATCAGCAATACTACCTTACAAGTTCAGATGCCCCCCGAACTTCACCTGATGAAAACAGGGATGGTGTAAACACCTCCGGCTCCCTTGGGTGGACATATTTTTTTAAGGAAGGGGCCGGCCTGTTAAGCATCCGGTATAGCTTTGCAGACCAGGAAGCAACGGGTAGAAACTGGACTTATACGGAAAATAGGTTCAGCTTAAGTTTTCTTTACCCGCTTACCAAATCACTGAAATTTCAGTTCTCGTCGGATGCGTTGTTCGACAATTATAAATATCAGAACACAACCTACAATCTCAGTTCAAACGGACAACCTTCCATGGCAAGAAAAGACAACACATATATTAATAATCTGGGGCTTATCTACACCGTATATAAGAATACTGATATTATTGCACAGTATATCTTCACGCGGGATAATTCAAATATCGGCACCTACGATTACAAAAGGGAAGTGTTTTCATTGGGGCTCGAGTACAGATTTTAATTCTCAAAAATGTGACGTGCGTCATTTACAGATTTAAATTTATGTGCAATATTAATATTCAGGTACAAAAGTTTTTACACCGGGTGAGGTGATTTTAATGAAAAAATATTCAATATTTATCGGTTTTTTACTTATTATGCTGTTAGCTGTGAGTATTGCATTTGCTGCGCCTGTTGGAAAAATCACCAATATAGAAGGGCGCGTTGATGTGCTCAAGGCAGGAAAAAATACGGCATCTTCTGTTTCGCTCGGCGACCCTGTGGATGTAGGCGATGTTTACCGGACAAAGACCCAGAGCAGGGCAGAGATAACATTTATTGATAATAACCTCATGAAATTGGCGCCTGCTTCGAGAGTAGAAATCACAGAATACATGATACAAGCAGACAGAACGAATGCCGTGGCGAAACTCCACAGGGGCAGGGTGCAGGCTGTAACAGGAACTGATTATATTAAGAAGGCTGCCGCCTTCGCAGAAGGAAGCAAATTTGAAATCCACACCCCTATCGCCGTCGCAGGTATCAGGGGCTCCAATATGATTGTCTATCATGATAAAGGACTTAGCGGTGTTTTGTTCATTACAGGCAAAGGATACTGCTATAACCCGCAGATACCCGGCAAGGTTGTCCAGATAACTGCCGGCAATAT
>CAYMTB010000107.1:10259-11528 GCA_964393225.1 uncultured Syntrophorhabdaceae bacterium | reverse complement strand
CAATTGTAATGGTTCCAACGGGAAGAATTCAACCGGGGGCTCGTTTATTCAGAGCATTGAACGAGGAAGTAATGACAGAACTTATGACAAGTATCAGGAAAAACGGTATTCTTCAGGCATTACTGGTTGAAAAGGAACAAGATGGCGGCTATACCCTTCTTGCCGGTTTCAACAGGCTTGATGCGGCAAGGCGGTTGGATCTTGCTGAAGTACCTTGCAGAACAGTAACGGCTAATGAAAAAGTAGCTGCGATATTTGACACTGACTTGATCAGAAGGGATCTCGGCCTTGATGAAAAGGAAAAGATGAAAGGGATAAAGGATAAATACGAGAAGGAAAACCGCAAACATATGGAACAATACCTGATCCCCGAATATAAAGACATAGCAAAATATTTAAGTGAAACCACCCTGCAATACCTTTGTAATATTCCTATTGAGGAACAGCAGCGTCTTTTTAATGCGATGCCTACGAAGATCATCGAGGACGTTGAGAAGACAACCGTGCTGGAAAAACAATTGCTGGAAAGCGATAAAGAAATTCAAGGTCTGCGCGAGTTTAAAGCAAAAACTGAAAAGGATTTAAAGTCATACGAAGAATACAAAAAGAAATACGAGGCATTGCAACAGACAAAACAAAAGGAGCTCGCAAAATTAGTAGATGAAAGGAGAAAGCAACTGGAAGAGGAATATAAGGATGCCGACGAAAATATCCGGGTTGCTTATGAAAAAGCAAAGGAAGAAATAGAGAAAAACCTCAAGAGGGATATAGACACAGCGCAGGCTATCGCTCAGAAGATGTCTTTGGAAGTGGACAAGAGAAACAAAGAAATCACAATGATGCAAGAAGAAATATCGAAATTCGACGTAACCAAAAAGGGTATCGAACACGATAAAGTTCTACTCAAAAACAAGATAAAGCTCATGGATAATATATTAGCTGTAGTAGCATGTCCGCAAACGGTAGCAGACCGCTGCAAAATCATTGTAACGGAGGCAGATCAGATCAGGAACACCATTACGAGATTGGGTCAGGATGTGCTGCTCAAGGAAAAAGACACACGGCTTGCCATTAAAAAACATCTTGCCGATGTTAGGGATATATTAGACGAAGTTGAAAAATTCATAAACACGATTAAGCCTTTAAACACCAAAGAGAAAGAAGAGATATCGCAGTAACAAATCTCCATCAAATATCCATCAAACCTCCAATATCCTCCTTCTATCCCCCTCTCAGCAGGGGGATTTTTGTTGGGATTATAAAGAGGTA
>CAYMTB010000107.1:0-10159 GCA_964393225.1 uncultured Syntrophorhabdaceae bacterium | reverse complement strand
GTAAAAACTTAATCAAAAAACGTGCCCCGTGCACAAAAAAGAGGTAGTAAAAACTTAATCAAAAAACGTGCCCCGTGCACAAAAAAGAGGTAGTAAAAACTCAACTAAAAAACGTGCCCTGTGCACTTAAACGGCTAACACACACCTAATCCATCTATCACATACGTCATTTTTTTACCTCTCGTTGTCCCGACAAACACCATCTCGTCTGTCAAAAACTCCCTGTCTGTCCTGGGAGGTATCACAAAAATCACATAATCGCTTTCGCTCCCCTGAAACTTGTGTACCGTAAGCGCATAGGCAAGTTCTATATCCTTTGGTTCAATCAATACTGTTTCATCTCCGTCTGAGGGGAATTGCAATCCGATAAATTCCATATTCTTTGATACGACATACCCCATCTGGCCGTTCGAGGCAATGAGTTCGCCGTCAACGTAAACATTTTCAGTGACGATCACCTTGTCATGTGCCTTTATCTCTTGAAAAATACTTTCCGATTGCGGGTTGATGATCTTCTGTAGTAACAAGTTCAATTGTCTTGTCCCTAACGGACCGCCGTGAACAGGGGTGATGACCTGCAATGTCTTGCCATGATCTTTGAGCATCGTTGCTATCTTCTTGACAAGCCGCATGGCCGAGAAGTCATTGTCTACATGGCAAACCTTCACAGAGGGCCCACCGCTATTGGCAAATCTCCACTTTTTTGTAAGTTCAACAATGGGGAGAACATCGGTCATTTTTCTAAAAACGCTTTCCCCTTCAACGGGAGGAAGCTGTCCGGGGTCGCCTGAGAATACCACTCTTGGGCTTGCCTTGAGAATTGCATGAAGAATATACCAGTCAAGCATAGACGCCTCATCCACTATAAGCAGGTCACAATCGAGGGTATCTACAGAAAACCCTTTCCTTCCGTACCCGAGCAGACTATGGACAGTGACGGCATTGCTGCCCAGCAGCTTTGCTGCTTTGCCTGTTGTTGCCGACATGATAACACGGCTTGACATCGAGGCGATCTTCTTGAGCAAGGTCGTTTTTCCTGTTCCTGCTGTTCCTGACAGTATCGTGTATCTGTGATCCATCAAACTACGGATGTGATCGTCATCCGTTGAAAAAATCTGGAATGTTTCGGGGTTATCGGTCAACATCATGAGCGCCTTCCTGCTAAGAAAAAAGACGGAACTCAGGTAAACATGGTCATAGCTGAAGGTAATCTTGTGATGCGGGAGTTTTGCAACTTCTTCCATAACCGAGGATACGTCACCTTGTTCTAAGTCGAGAAGCCTGGATACCTTCTCGATTACGATTGAAAAGGGCAGGGATCCCTGTGCGTTGCCATATGCTTCATCAACAACATGATAGCTTGTTGCGTATACCTTTTCTGCAAGAGATCCGGGTTGCTGTGTCCTCTCGGAGATGGCATGTGCGGAGTGAAAATCGAGGTGTCCCCTGTAGTAAAGGAGGTAGGGGTTCTGGAAATATTGTATTTGCTTCTCGTAGGAGAAGGACAACAACTTCCTGAGCATCGATTTCTTCCCCATAAGCCACAGTATCGCTGTCATCTCTTTGAATAAAAACGAAGGGTATTTTGGGACGGCAAAATATTCTTTGACGGCAAACCTTTTGACGCTCTCATATGACTTGCAGGTATCGATGTCGTATGTCCCTGCATCACCGGCGATGAGAAAGTTTTTTCTTTTATTCCCTTTAAATGTGCCCCCTTGTGTAGGAATCACGGAAGGATTGCTATTCTTCTCGGGTACAAAGACCCATTTCCTGCTTCTTACACGGTGCAAGTCGCCATTTCTGGTATTTCTTGATTGTACGACAATACCCTTAACCATAATTCTCCCTATCTGTTAGTTAGACACACAAAGATAGTTCCTACATGACTGAAAGATTCCCAACGTTTGTTAGCTGTGACTATACAGATTGCAAATAAAGTTCCGATTATATGGTACGTCTTTAGTTGAAAGAATTTTGTGCAATTGAACATGTGATGCAGAGGAAAGAAAAGGAACTTCCGAATCGTTTTGTCGGATATTATCTCGTAAGGATGGCAGTGTATTCCCATCGTTAATAGGTTGTTCTCCTTTCGTGTTATGTAATTTTGATGTTTGGATATAGAAGTATTATTTATTTAGTGGTTCTCGGGTGCGCCATCTATTTTAATTTCGAAGTAATACATTGATATTGAATAGAAAAGGAGAAATTGCACTAGCGAGAACCGGACTGCTCATTTCAAGGAGTGGAACAAAGACAACGCAGTCACGGTCAAAAAGATTTACTCAGGCCGAGGTTAGTAAAACTTTTGATGCGTGGTTTTTTGAATGCCGATCAACGCCGGTAATGGATTTTAAGGAAACACCATATTACGAGGTATAACAGAAAATTTTGAATATTTCTTTGACAACTGATAATAATGAGTTTTACAATTCCCCATATGAAATGCTATTGTCCCAGGGGGATGATGATATGAAGGGTACGATCCGAGCAAAAGGTAAATGCCCGAAGTGTAGCGGTTTGTTTATCCATTATAAGAGGTTAGGGTACTTATGTCCAAAATGCCAGACTATCCCAAAAAGGTTTGTAATCGACTTATGGTATAAAGAAAGACTGAGAATATATAGTAATAAACAGGGGCAAGTTTTAGAAGGCTACAAGCAAGCCCACGACCTTTTGGCAGCAATAAACCAAGAAATCAAAGGCCATACTTTTGACGCTTCACATTACGTCAAAACTGAGCAGAAACAGTTCTGGTGTGTTACATTACTTGACGAAATGCTCGCGGATAGAATCGACAACATCGCACCATCGTACAAACCCCATTACACGCTGTATACCAAAATTGAAAAAGCATATTTCAAGACAAGAGACGTAAGGGAGTTGAGGAATTACGACATTATAAATTTTGAAAAACATTTAAAGGCCGGGTTATACCCGAATCCTAATACCAGAAAAAAAGTGTTATCCCACTTTAAAAGCTTCATGAAATATTGCATGTCTGATAGACAAATTCCCCTGATTGTTCCCAAATTCCCTGAACTTGACACGACAGAACCCGAAATAGTGTGGATAAATGCCGAAGATCAACGGATAATATTCAACGAATATATTCCCGATAGACACAAACCGATAATGGAATTATTAATGATCTATGGTTGCCGTCCAGGAGAGGCAGCAGCCTTGAAGTGCAAAGACGTGGATTTATCAAATGACCGCTTTACAATTTCATCAAGTTTTTCAGCAGGAGTTTACAGGGAGAAAAAAAGAAAAGGGAGAAATTCAAAGCCTACCATTAAACCCATAGTAGAAGAAATGCGGGGTTATATCACAGAAAGAGTAAAAAACAATCTTCCCGAAGCATGGTTATTCCCGAACCCCAGGACAGGCAATGCTTATAGGGTAGCAAGTCTGTCAAGACTCTGGAAGGGGATAAGGAAAAAGGCTAATTTGCCGGACAGTTTAAAACTCAAGAACGCTACAAGAACGAGCAGGGGCAGCCAGGCAGCAAATAACGGAGTATCACAGAAAACCATCCAACAGCTACTTGGTCATAGCTGTTTATCATCAACGGATAAATATACTTTTGTTAACCTTGAATCGCAAAGAATTGTATTTGAAAATTACAGTTTAAAAAAGCCTACTGTCTCCAGACTGTCCCTGGAACGAAAACAAGGATAAAAAGTTGAATAATTTCAATAGGTTATGGTAGGCGCACGGGGTTTTGAACCCCGGACTTCTACCGTGTCAGGGTAGCGCTCTCCCACTGAGCTATGCGCCTACATATGTTGGGAGTTTATATCAACAACGAAGCTTCCTTGTCAAGTGGAATTACCCTTTTTTAAACACCACGTTTCCCTTTGCATCTACATCCACTTTGACTTTGTTGCCCTCTTTAACGTCACCTTTTAATATCATCATTGCAAGGGCATCCTGGAGTTTCTTCTGGATGAGCCGTTTCAACGGCCTTGCGCCATACACCGGATCATATCCTTCACTCGCTATCATGTTTTCCAACTTGTCAGTGAATATGAGCTCAATCCCTCTCTCTTCAACCCTCTTAACTAGGTATGCAAGCTGGAGGTCGGCGATATGCTTTATGTTCTCTATGGAAAGTGACCTGAAAATAATGATCTCATCGATTCTGTTGAGAAATTCAGGTTTGAAATGGGCCTTTACGCCCTCCATTACCCGTCGCTTCAGTTCGTTATAGTCTTTTCCGGCAAGTTCTGTTATCCACTGGCTTCCGATGTTGGAGGTCATGATGATAACCGTATTTTTGAAGTCTACCGTCCTTCCCTGACCATCCGTAAGCCTCCCGTCATCAAGAACCTGCAAAAGGACGTTGAAGACTTCGGGGTGGGCCTTTTCCACTTCGTCCATGAGGATAATCGAATAAGGCTTTCTCCGCACTGCTTCTGTGAGATAACCGCCTTCTTCATAACCCACATAACCGGGAGGAGCACCTATAAGCCTTGATACTGAGTGCTTTTCCATGAATTCGCTCATGTCAATTCTCACGATTGCCTGTTCATCATCAAAGAGAAATTCAGCAAGCGCTTTTGCAAGTTCGGTCTTGCCGACCCCTGTGGGTCCTAAAAACAGGAATGAACCGAGCGGCCTGTTCGGATCCTGGAGTCCTGCCCGTGCCCTCCTTATTGTGCTTGATACGGCCTCAATGGCTTCGTCCTGGCCTACAACCCTTTTATGAATCCTGTCCTCCATGCTGACAAGTTTTTCCATTTCTCCTTCGAGCATCCTTGAGACCGGTATACCTGTCCATTTTGAAACTACCTTTGCTATATCCTCTTCATCAACCTCTTCGTTGAGCATCTTAATGTTTTTCTGCAGTTCTGAGAGTTCGTTGTCTTTTTCTTTCTGCTCCTGTTCGAGGGCGGAAATGGTGCCATATCTTATTTCTGCAACCTTCCCGAAATCGCCTGCCCGTTCTGCTTCTTCCGCCTCAGTCTTTGCTCTGTCAATTTTTTCTTTAATTTCGCCTACACTCATAATCAAGTTTTTTTCTTTTTCCCAGTGTTTCCTCTTTTCGTTTACCTCTGCCCTCATTTCTTTCAGGTCTTGTTCAAGCCTTATCTTTCTTTCTTTTGAGGCTGCGTCTTTTTCCTTTTTCAATGCCTCTATCTCAATCTGGACCTGAATTATTTTTCTGTCAATTTCGTCGATCTCGGTCGGTACGCTGTCAATTTCCATCCTTAACCTTGAAGCAGCTTCATCTATTAAGTCGATTGCCTTGTCCGGCAAAAATCTGTCTGTAATGTAGCGGTGTGACAGGGTAGCTGCAGCGATGAGCGCCGAGTCTTTTATCCTTACCCCGTGATGGAGTTCGTATTTTTCTTTTAATCCCCTTAAAATAGCTATCGTTTCCTCAACCGATGGTTCACCTACCTGTACAGGTTGAAACCTTCTTTCAAGGGCGGCATCCTTTTCAATGTATTTTCTGTATTCATCAATTGTTGTTGCGCCTATGCAGCGGAGTTCACCCCTTGCCAGGGCCGGTTTCAGCATGTTTGAGGCATCGATTGCCCCCTGCGCGTTACCAGCGCCGACAATCGTGTGAAGTTCATCTATGAAAAGAATTATGGAACCGGATGCTTCATCAATCTCTTTCAGCACTGCCTTCAGCCTGTCTTCAAATTCACCCCTGAATTTTGCCCCCGCAAGCATGGCGCCGAGGTCAAGGGAAAGAACTTTCTTGTTTTTCAATGTTTCAGGGATGTCACCGCTTATAATCCTCTGGGCCAGGCCCTCGACAATAGCGGTTTTTCCGACACCAGGTTCACCGATAATAACAGGATTATTCTTTGTTCGCCGCGAAAGCACCTGCATTACCCGCCTTACTTCCTCATCCCTTCCGATAACCGGGTCAAGTTTGCCCTTCCTGGCCTCTTCGGTAAGGTCCCTGCAGTATCTTTGTAATGCCTGGTACTTTTCTTCAGGGGCCTGATCGGTCACCCTCTGTGAACCGCGTATATCTTTCAAGACGGTGTATATTCTATCCTTTGTGACACCATAATCTTTGAGTATCCGCGCTGCAGGACTTTCTTTTACATCAGTGATGCCTATGAGAAGATGCTCTGTACTTACATATTCATCCTTCAGTCTTTCTGCTTCGTTAAATGCTATATCGATTGCCTGTTTAAGTTGAGGGGATATATAGACCTGAGCGCTGCCTTCTATCTGAGGCATTTTTTTGATCTCCCTCTCCAGGTCGTTGATTATATTATTAGTGTTAGCGCCCAGCTTATCAAGGATTGGTTTTACTATTCCATCTTTCTGAGCCACAAGGCTGTAAAGAAGGTGCTCGTTTTCTATCATTTGATTTCTGTTCGCTTCAGCCCGTTTCTGGGCATCAGTTATGGCCTCCTGGGCCTTTATCGTTAATTTATCCCAATTCATGATTCACCCCGTAATTTATTAGCGTATAGCGTTTACATAAGGCCGAAGTTGCGAAGATGAGAAATTGCGAGGTTGCGCGTATCTTCATATCTTCGTAACCTCTTAACTTCGGTTCTATACACTCTACGCTCCATGCTCTACGCTGTATTTATTATAATCACTATTTTCGTAAAATCAATTACCGGCAACCCATTATTATCGCTTGATATTATTTTCAGGATTGGCTATAAAGTAGATATTTACATGTATTTACAAGCTAAAAAGGGGGAAACGATAAGATGGGTAAAATCAGAAAAACTGTATTGACCGTCATTTTATGTTTGACGAGTATGTTTTTGATTTCTGCCTGCTCGCCAAACAGCGATAATTCTCTGGACAGGATTAAGAAAACTGGTTACATGGGTTTCGGCATTACCAACGGCTACCCGCCGTTCTGCTTTTATAATAATAAAAACGAACTGGTTGGATATGATGTTGATGTGGCAAATGAAATTGCTAAAAGGCTGGGCGTGCAACCGAAGCTAATCGATACTGAGTGGAAAGACATTATCAACAATTTGAATGCCGGGGTATATGATTGCGTTGTAAGCAGCATGTCTGTTACCGATGAACGGATGGCGTTGGTAAACTTCTCTATACCCTATTATCACAGTAAATCCGTTCTTGTTGTCCGTAAGGATTCGCCGTATAAATCTCCTGCTGATCTTAAAGGAAAAATAGTTGGCGTTGAGGCAGGGACGATGTTTGAAAACGATGCCAAAACAATGGGTGAAGTCAATATCCGTGGTTTTAAAACCAGTGATCAGGCCCTTCTGGCGCTCCACAATAAACTTATAGATGGAGTTATTACGGACGAAATAGTAGCCAATTATGTTATCGGCACAAAGAAATTCAGTTTAGAGCCATTGGGTGAGTCCTTCCGAAAGGATAAAGTTGCCGTTGCCTTTCGAAAAGGAGACAATGCCCTTCTCAAAAAGGTGAATGAGATCCTGAAGACCATGCAGGAAGACGGCACTCTGAGAAACCTGTCTGCAAAAATAATTAAAGGTAAGTATAGGTAAAAGGTGAAAAGTGAAAAGTGAAAGGTGAAAGGTGAAAGGCAAGATTGTTGCGGGTTGAACGTTTCGCCGGTATTACAGGCATTTAAAGTTTTTAAAATTGAAACTACATATCGTGAACAGACTTTAAATAGGGAGGGGGCAATATGTCAACAAAGAAGACGATTGTAAATCCTGAGTTTTTGTATATTCCCATAGGAAATATCGTGGTGATGGAACAGGTACGATCAAATATTAGTATTGAAGCTGACTCATTCAAGTCGCTTGTGCAATCGATCAAAGACAAAGGCATCTTAAGCCTCTCCTTGTAACAAAAGGAGACGGTGACTTATACACACTCACCTGCGGGGAGAGGCGTCTGGAGGCAGCCCGGCAGCTCAAACTTGAATTAGTACCGGTGCGGATCATAGAAGCAGGTAAGGAATCAGGTGAGATTATAGCCCTTCAACTCACAGAGAACCTTCAACGGCCCGACCTTCAGACACTTCTTGATGAGCTGCATGTTTTCTGTGCCTTAGTGGAACTGCGGATACCGATTGCGCCTATGCCTGCGCCGGAGAAGCCGGTCAAGAAAAAGCCCATGGTGTGAAAGGAACGGAGAGCGGATATGAATTCTGATTTAATAATTTGGTAAAGAATATAAAGACTGGTTATCCGATATAAAGCTTAAAGTCCGGAATGCGCAAATTAAAGCAGCTTTAAAGGTACAGACAGAGCTTCTCGATTTCTACTGGGACCTTGGCGCCGACATAGTGGCAAAACAAATGCATACCAGATGGGGAGATGGGCTGATTGGGCAGTTAAGTAAGGATTTGATGGCGGAATTCCCGGAAATGAAGGGGTTTTCCCGAAGCAATCTCAAATATGTCAAGCAATGGTATCTGTTTTATAGTTCAGCAACCCTTCCAAACCAAATTGTGCAACAAGTTGTTTCGCAATTACCGGCAGAGCAAAAAGTCCAACAACCTGTTGGACAAATTCAAGAGGCTGAAAAAAGCCAATAAGTTGTTGGCCAAACAGGACAACGGGCGATTCCCCACATCACCCGAATTCCATGGGGACACAACATTGCCATTATTACCAAGTGCAAGCATATCGATGAGGCACTCTATTATGTGCAATGCACCCTTTCCCACAACTGGAGCCGCAGCGTTCTGGTGCACCAGATAGAAAGCGGTCTGTATAAACGGGAAGGAAAGGCTGTGACCGATCTTGCTATACAGACACTCAAAGACCCCTATGTTTTCGATTTCCTGACAATGACCAAAGACTACGATGAGCGGGATCTGGAAAGCGCACTGGCCGCTCATGTCAGACAGTTTTTAATGGAACTGGGCACAGGCTTTGCCTATATAGGTGTATCCGATTGGGGTCGGACCAAACCGTTAAACTTCTAACCCTCTAAACATCAATCCCTAATCCAACACTTTGCGGGGACGGCACGACACCGATACGTATCTTAATAGAAAATCCGAATTCACTTGCTGCAGCATATATGCTATATATATTCAAGGTCATGCACAGGTCAGAACAAAATAAGAAATCCGATGAAATTATCCCGACAGCAATAAAAGCAATAACCACTATTATCGTTTTCGGTGTACCGCTGATAGCCGGAACCATCGTAATAGCGGGATACGGGGTCTACAGGGTGTGTAAGAAGTTAAAGCGGCAGCACTCATAAGTAACAACCCTTAATGCGGGATATGTATGAAAATCTATTTTGCCCATCCCTGTTTTACTGAAGAGCAGAAAGAGTTCAAAAATAAGTTTCTTTCCATGCTCAAAAGCCGTTTTCAGGAATCAGGCCACGTGAAAGATATTATAATCGTTGACCCGTTCGACCATACCCCCGTTGTTGAATTCGATCCCGATACAAAGCTGAAAATGGCGGAAGGGATAAAGATAAAATGTCTTGCGCTGCTGGATGAATGTGATGCTGTCATTGCTCTTGCTGACTGGAATGATACAGGGACAGCTTTCGAAGCAGGATATGCTCATGCATTCAATAAACCGGTGATACTGATTTCTCGGGAGAATTGTTCAGCGGCCAATGCCATGCTGATAGGGGCAGCAAAAGTCCTGATAGATCACGTCCTGGGGGAGAGTGGACCGGAGAGGCTGGCGGGCATAATAGAACAGCAGAACCATGGGCTTAATGATTGAACCCGAATGTGTTGTTAGGGAGGTGTCGGGATATTCCGACATCCATGATGCTTCTAATGATAAATCAGGGTTTAAATGTGAACATATGAAAAAAACAGGCATATATCTTGATACTTCAATTATCAATTTTATCTTTGCTGATGACTCACCTGAAAAGCAAGAAATAACAAAAGAATTCTTCGAGAATTATATAAAAAAAGGTGTTTGTAGAGATTGACACATTTTTAAGCTGGAACTATAGGCACTTGGCAAATATCAATAAAGAACGAAAGATTGTTTCCACAAATTTACTTGATGGCTACACAGAGGAATCTCGACAGGGAAAATTTTATAAATTGAATACATAAGCTTAGCCGGCAATGCTATAATGAATATAAATATTTGTTATGAAAAACTTATTTAAATTCCTCTCTTTGGGTTTAGTTCTACTTTTTATCGTCACTATTGCGGTTCTTTCAACCCTGGATATCAGAACGTACAGCGAACCACCCCTCGTGCTCCCCATATTAAATACTCTC